>JAYRFE010000103.1:0-9681 GCA_041908545.1 Candidatus Moraniibacteriota bacterium | reverse complement strand
ATATGAAGCGTGAGGCGGAGGCACTCCGGTTTGAGGAGGCGGCGTATTTGAAACGACAGTTGTTCGCTCTTTCGCATATCCAAGATGTTTCGCTCGTGAAAGACGATCTCAGGGAGATGAAGCCGCACCGTATCGAAGCCTATGATGTCGCACATCTCGGCGGGACCGAAACGGTCGGCGTGATGACGGTCATCGAGCGCGGACGCCCGAACAAGGATGAATACCGGCAGTTCGTGTTGCGCGGAGAGCACGGCGGGAACGACCTCTCGGCCTTGGAGGAGGTGTTGACGCGTCGGCTCGGTCATCCGGAGTGGCCGTTGCCGGAAATCCTCGTCGTGGATGGCGCCTTCTTGCAGCAAGGCGTGGCAGAACGGGTATTGGATGCGGCCGGGTTTTCTATTCCGATACTCGGAGTGGTAAAGAATACCCGGCATCAGCCGGATCGCTTGATCGGTCCGGAAGGTCTTCGGAAGCGTTTTGAGAACGAAGTTCTTTTGGCGAATGCTGAGGCGCACCGTTTCGCTCTCGCGCTTCATCGGAAACGCCGACGCAAGGCGTTGCTCGCGTAGTATAGAGGGCGGAGGGGACCCTGTTTTTCCTGTCCGCATTTTTCAGGTGTCTCCCGACGGTTTACACTCTCTCGGAAAAACGGTATACTCTACATCGCATATTGTCAGAGAAGAGAGAAGCGCTGCCGCTTTTTTTCATGATATTTTTTCATAAGATACCTGAGCCGTATGGCAGATAAAAAGTCGGTGATCGAGGTGCGGGGCGCGCGTGTGAACAACCTGAAGAACGTGAATGTGGATATTCCGCGCAATTCACTGGTGGTGGTGACGGGGTTGTCCGGATCGGGGAAATCTTCATTGGCTTTCGATACGGTATTCGCGGAGGCGAATCGACGGTATGTCGAGTCGCTTTCTTCGTATGCGCGGCATTTCATGGAAGGGTTCGAGAAACCGGACGTGGATGCCATCAACAATCTGTCTCCAGCCATCTCCATCGATCAGAAAAGCGTGTCGCGCAGTCCGCGTTCGACGGTTGGAACCATGACTGAGGTATATGATTTTCTCCGCGTTCTGTTCACTATGGCCGGAGTACCACATTGTCCGATATGTCACAAGGCGTTGGAACGTATCACGGTCCGGGAAATCATGGAGGAATTCCTTCTTTTGCCCGACCAGACGCCGATCGTCATCGTGGCACACAGCGATCAGACCGATCGGAAATCGGAGAGGGAAGCTCTGGAAATAGTCGAGCGCCTGGGATATGTACGTATTCGTCGGGGACAGGAAACGGTTTCGATTGCCGATGCGCTGGCTGTCGCATCTCACTCGGAAGAGAAGCCATTCGATATCGTCATCGATCGTCTGGTTTTGGACCAGGCTCGTCCGGATAAGGAACGACTGCTGGATTCCCTCTCGACGGCTTTCACAATCGGAAAGGGGACACTGACTGTCCTGCAGAACGGTGGCGGGGAGGTGCGGACCTACAACAACGAATACCGGTGTGAAACATGCGATATCCGTTTGCCGGAGTACACGCCAAGTCACTTCTCGTTCAATAATCCGGAGGGAGCCTGTCCGAAATGCACCGGACTCGGGCGCACGCTCGAATTCGATGCCGAGTTGATCATTCCGAACCATTCCCTCTCGATCACCGAAGGGGCGATTCGTCCTTGGAGCAAGCTTCATGGTGAAAGACAGCGGGAAAGCGGTCCGATGCATGAGATAGCCCTGCTTGCGAAGCGGTTGCATTTCTCTCTGACAGCTCCGGTGAAACAGCTTTCGGCCAAACAGATGAAGGCGGTTTTGTTCGGCGAGGAAGGATGGCAGACGGACGGACATCGATTCCGGGGAGTCATCCGTTTCTTGGAAGAGAAATACCGGGATACGAAGTCGGATCATCTGCGGCAGGAAATCGAAGGATTCATGCAGTCGCAGATCTGTCCGGCATGTCAGGGAAAGCGACTGAAACCGTCGGCCCTTTCGGTCACCGTTCTCGGGTATTCCCTTTCCGATCTGACCGGCATGAGTACCGAACGGTTGCTTGCCGTATGTAAGGACCTGAAGGAGAAGATCGTCCGGACCGGAAAAGAGCGGGACGTGATGGCGACTCTTTTCCGGGAAATCGAATCGCGACTCAAGGCGGTCGAAAAAGTAGGGCTCGGGTATTTGGAGCTGTGTCGGGGAGCGGATACCTTGTCGGGTGGTGAGGCTCAGCGTATCCGGTTGTCGGTGCAGATGAAGTCAGGATTGTCGGGTATCGTGTATGTCCTCGATGAGCCGTCGGTCGGTCTGCACAGCCGGGATACCGACCGTCTGATACGGGCGCTGCTCGATCTGAAGGAGGCGAATAATTCCTTGGTGATCGTCGAACATGACGTGGCGATGATGCGCCAGGCGGACTATGTCATCGATCTCGGTCCGGGGGCCGGTCCGGAAGGTGGGGAGATCATCTTTGCCGGAACACCTGAAAAGCTGATGAAGTCGAAAGCGCTGACGGGAGAATATCTGTCCGGGAAACGGCAGATTTTCACCAAGCGACAAACGAGAAAGTGGAGCGGAGAAAGCATCGTTATCGAGGGAGCGGCAGAGCATAATCTGAAGAACGTCGACTGTACCATTCCTCTCGGAATGCTGGTGTCCGTCGCGGGTGTTTCCGGGTCAGGAAAATCCTCATTGATTCATGATATCCTGTCCCGAGCTTTGGCTCGACATTTCTATCGGGCGAAGACCGAGCCGGGTGCTCATCGGAAAATCACCGGCCTTGCGCATATCGATAAGGTCATTACGGTGAATCAGGATCCGATCGGACGGACGCCGAGATCGAACGCGGCGACCTATACCGGAGTGTTCAACTTGATACGGGACGTGTTCGCGGGAACCGCGGAGGCAGGCAAGGCACGTTTTTCGGCGACGCATTTCAGTTTCAATATGCGTGGTGGCCGCTGCGAGATCTGTCAGGGCGGGGGATTGCGGAAAATCGAGATGTATCTCCTGCCGGACGTTTACGCGCCATGCGAGGCATGCAATGGGACGCGATACAATACGCAGACGCTTGCCATCGAGTATCGCGGCGTGAATATCTCCCAGGTGCTCAAGATGACCGTCTCCGAGGCCAGACGTTTTTTTCTTGATCAGCCGGCTATCGAAGAGAAGCTCCGTGTATTGGAGGAGGTCGGTCTCGGATACCTCGTTCTCGGACAGAGCGCGACGAATCTCTCCGGCGGTGAAGCCCAGCGTATCAAGTTGGCGACCGAACTTGCCCGGAAGTCGACCGGGAAAACGCTGTACATCCTTGATGAACCGACGATCGGACTGCATTTCGAAGACGTGCGACGTCTGCTTGAAGTGTTGGAGATCCTTGTCGATCGCGGGAACAGCGTCTTGGTCGTCGAGCATAATACCGATGTCATCCGAGCGTCGGACTGGGTGATCGAGCTCGGGCCCGATGGCGGCGAAAGAGGCGGCGAGCTCCTGTTCGCCGGAGAACCGGAAAAATTGAAGGCATGCAAGCGGAGCGTGACCGGGAAGTATCTCTGATCCGTTTTTTTTGGGGGAAACAGCTGATTTTTGAGGAATGATTCCTATGTATCGTCTTTCGAAAGACATTGTCGGGACGATCGCGTATTACGATGTGCTTGAGTTTCCGCTTTCGGCTTTCGAGACTTGGAAACACCTCATCACGTTGATCGAAGATGCTCCTCCGTCTTCATATTTCGAAGTCATGACGGCGTTGAGAAGGGAATGCGCGAGCGGGACGCTTCAGGAATCGGACGGTTTCTATTTTTTGCCTGGTCGAAAATTTCTGGTTCGGGAGCGGATACGGAAGGAAAAACTTTCGGTATCCAAGTTGAAGCGGGTCAAGCGATTGGCTCGGATTATCCGTCATGTGCCGTATGTCCGTTTCATCGGGGCTACTGGAAGCCTTTCTTTGAAACACGGGGATATCGAGAGCGACTGGGATTTGTTTGTCGTGTTGCGAGCCGGAAAAATATGGACGGGACGATTCATTCTGACGGGCTTCCTGTTTCTTTTGGGGAAGTGGCGGCATGGAAAACATATCCGGAATCGGGCTTGTCTCAATTACTACGTCGCCGATACGAGCCTGGAAATCGGAACGCAGGATCTTTTTTCGGCGCATGAGTACCGTTTTATGATTCCGTTGTTCCGATATGCCCTTTTTCAGCGGTTTGAGCTTCGGAATCGGTGGATAGCCCGCTTCAAACCGAATTTCTCCCTTTCGGAAATCCCGACGCTTTGGACTCTCACTGATCGGAGTGAAGGATCTCCTTTTCGCGCTTTCCTTGAGCGGTGGTTCGATCGTTGCGATATCGAATCCCTTCTTGCGGTATGGCAAAAGGGGAAAATCTCGAAGAATCCGAAGACGCGCTGGGAGGGAAGTTATATCGAGGCGAGTGATCGGGCGCTGGTCTTTTTGCCGAGGCCGCGTGGTCCGCGGGTGTATGAGGCCTTCAAGCACCGATTGGGTTCGCTGTAGCTCTTGGTAACAAGTTTTCTCATGAGGGAGTGATCGGAAGATGTTTTTTGTGGTATACTTGAGACGAAAAGAAAAATACCAACAGACAAAAAGACGGTATGCCGAAGTATTGCTATACAGCGAAGAATATCTCTACCGGTGAAACGATTGGCGGTGAGCAGGAAGCGAAAGATGAGCGTATGCTCGCGTCGGATTTGCATGCTTCCGGTTTCCTGGTCACTTCGATGAAGGAAGTGAAGACGGCTTCGGTGGTACGGGTGCGCTTTTTGGATCGTTTCGTTTCGGTTCCACTGAAGGAGAAGATGACCTTCACCCGCAATCTTGCGGTGATGGTGTCGTCCGGTCTGACGGTTTCCCGGGCGGTGATGAACCTCTCCACCCAGACGAGAAACAAGGCTTTCCAGAAGATACTGCTCGATGTCTATGATGAAGTGCAGGCCGGGAAAACCTTGTCCGAGGGTCTCGGGAAATATCCGAAAGTGTTCAGTGAGCTCTTTACGAGCATGGTGTATGTCGGAGAGATATCCGGGAATCTCGAAGAGATATTGGAAATTCTGGCGCTGCAACTCGAGAAGGAAAACGATCTCCTTTCGAAAGTGCGTGGAGCCATGATTTATCCGATGGTCATCGTCGTCGCGATGATCGGTATCGGTATTCTCATGCTGACGTATATCCTCCCGCGGATTACGGGTGTCTTCAAGGATATGAATGTTACTCTTCCGGCATCGACGCGTTTCATCATGTCGGTGAGCGACTTCATGCGCGAGCATGCCATCGCGAGTATAGCTATTTTTTTCGGAGGTATCATCGGAGTACGCTTGTTCGCCTCGACCACCATTGGTAAGCGTTTTTTCGATTGGTTTTTCCTTCGGCTTCCTATCGTTGGGAATATCATTATCAAAGTGAATTCCGCCCGGTTTTCACGCATTTACAGTTCACTCCTGAAGAGTGGTGTTTCCGTGATCGATTCCCTGACCATCGTCAAGAAGACTCTCTCGAATCTTTATTATCGAGACGCTCTGGATGACGCCATCGCGGAGATCCAGAAGGGCATCGACCTGAGCGCGGTGATCCTTCGGTATCCGCGTATCTTTCCGATACTGGTTCCCCAGATCATCCAGGTCGGTGAGGAGACAGGGAAAACGGAAATGGTTTTGAGGAAATTGGCGGAGTTTTACGAGGAGGAGGTGTCTCAGATCACGAAAAACATGTCATCGATCGTCGAACCGATATTGATGCTTCTGATCGGTGGCGGTGTCGGATTTTTCGCGGTCGCGATGCTGACTCCGATGTACAGCGTTATGGAGAATATCAAGTAATTTTTCCTTATGATGAGGAGTCAACGGAAACGGATATCGGGATTCACCTTGATCGAGGCGATGGTCGTCCTGTTTGTCGTTTCCCTGATCACCCTGACATTCTACGAGACCTGGAATCTCGGGACGAAGCATATCGCGAATGCGAAATACCGTCTCGGTGCGACCGCTCTCGCCAATCAGCAAATGGAGATCATCCGGAGCCTTATCTTCGATGATATCGGGACGGTTTCCGGTATCCCGTCCGGGACGCTTGCACAGGATCAGACCTTGCATGTGAACAATACGGTATATGACGTACACACGGTCGTGCAGTTCGTCGATGATCCGACTGACGGGACGCTTGCCGCGGGGACCGATCTTGCACCGAATGATTATAAGAAAGTGACTATTACCGTTTCGTGGGGCGACGCGAGTGATTCGGAAACGGTCGATACGACCTCGATTTTTTCTTTGGACGGGGTGGAATCGGTCGCGGCGGGAACGGGTATCCTCTCGGTGAATGTGCTGAATAATGCGGGGGTGGGGGTAGCGAATGCCTCGGTGCATATCACGAACACGAGTGTGACGCCGAATATCAATGTCACCGCCGCAACCGATACGAACGGAAACCTCATGTTTCCTGGGGCACCGGCCTCGGTGCAGGGATATCACATCACGGTGAGCAAGGGGGGATACTACGGGAATATGACGTATAGTCCGTATCCGACTTCGGTATTCAAACCGACGAATGTGCATGCTTCAGTGGTGGCAGGAAGTCTGACAGCGGCGACATTGGTCGCTGATCGTACTTCGACGCTCAAGATCCAGACCGAGGATCCTTTCGGTACGAGTGTGCCGGATATCGATTTCACCATCACCGGAGGCCTCGTTTCTGGTACGGATGCCTCTACGAGCGCACCGGTCTATGATTTTACTCAGTCAACGGTGACTGATTCGAGTGGTGAAAAAGAATTCTCGGATCGGAGTTCGGGTGACTATGCATTGACACTCGATTCGAGTGCGGTGGCGCAGTATGAGCTTCTCCGATTGGATCCGGAGGAAACGGTTCAGAACAGTATCAATCTTATCGCCGGTGATTCGAAAACGGTAAAATATATCTTGGCGCGGAAGAATTTTCAATCGGCCTTGATAATGGTGAAGAGTTCTTCTAGTGGGACGC
This sequence comes from Candidatus Moraniibacteriota bacterium, assembly GCA_041908545.1. Taxonomy (GTDB): domain Bacteria; phylum Patescibacteriota; class Minisyncoccia; order Moranbacterales; family UBA1568; genus JAGOSP01. The sequence continues at coordinate 2,700 of JAYRFE010000103.1, read as the reverse complement.
CCATCGCGGGAGCTTCGGTGAGGTTGCACAGTACGAGTCTCGGTTTCGATGTGACGCTTGCGACAGATACCTATGGGCAGGCGTATTTTCCGACGACCGCGACACCACTCGCCTCAGGAACGTATGATATCGATGTGAGCGCATCCGGTTTCACATCGACGACGGATACGATTTCGATCGTCGGATCGAATATAGAGAAGAAGACTATATCATTGAACCCTTGATGGAGCGCTTATGCAACTCCCTAAGAAAACAATACGAAAGTTATTGCGTGGCATGTCCTTGATCGAGATGCTCATGGCGATTTTTATCCTGTTGATCGGTTTGGAAGGGGTAAGTCTCCTTTTCATAAATAGCTGGAGAACGAACAGGTTCATCCTGGAAACAGGAAATGCCTCTCTCATAGCATCAAGAACGGTCGATATTATGGTCAGGGATATCCGGAAGGCTCGGCAAGCGGATAACGGTGATTATCCGATCGAATCCGGTGGGGATAGTGATCTCAAACTCTATATCGATATCGACGGCGATGGCGTGACGGAACGGGTGCATTACTATCTTTCCAATGGATCCATCTATCGGGGGGTGACGAAGCCGGACGCGACGGTCCCGGTGACGTATCCGGCCAGCGATCAGACGACGACCTTGTTGGCGGAGTATATCTCGAATACCCCTTCGGACCCGGTATTCTTTTATTACAATAAGAACTATCCGAGCGATACCACCAGTAATCCGCTCACCACTCCGGTTAGAATCGAAAGTGTCCGGCTGATACGGGTACATCTTTTGGTAAACATCGATCCGGTACATGCACCGGACAATATCAATGTGGAGTCTTTCGCGGAACTCCGTAACCTCAATAACTATGGGAGCTGAATTGTCATTTCCGAAGGTCAGGAAAGGATCCGTGCTGGCCTATGTGTTGGTCATCATGGCAACGTGTCTGATTCTGCTTATGTCGATCATCCTGTTCGTCGTCTCCCAGCTTCAGTACAGCATGAAGCAGCATGATCGGGAACAGGCTTTGCAGATCGCCGAGGGAGGAATCCATTTTTACAAATGGTATCTGGCCCATCAGCTGGATGGGCGGACGGCGAGCCAGGTACAGGCTTTTTGGTCGTCCGGGACAGCGCTTGGTCAGTCGTCGGCCTATGTGCAGAATTATAGCAATGGTCAGTATTCGATTACGGTGACGCCTCCAGCGACAGGATCGACTATCGTATATGTGACTTCGGTCGGACATACGGTTTCGAATCCCTCTCTGACGCGCACCATCAAGGTGCGTCTTCGAAGACCGTCTTGGAGCGAGAGTGCGGTGGTGGCGAATGATTTCATGAATTTCGGGTCAGGAACCGAGGTATATGGAAAGGTCCACTCGAATGAAGGGATCCGTTTCGACGGATTGGCGCACAATCTCGTGTCCAGTTCGGTAGATAAGTACAATGATCCCGATCATACCGGCGGTGACGAGTTCGGTGTGCATACGCACGTGAATATTCCTCCGGCGACGGGAATCACGGGTTCCTTCCGTGCAGCGGAGGCTCCGCCGAGTACCGTTTCCAGTCGTTCGGATGTTTTTGAGGCCGGAAGACAATTTCCGGTCGCCCCGGTCGACTTTACCGGCATTCTCGGGGATCTCTCACTCATGAAATCGGAAGCGCAGGCTGGGAGAGGGAAATATTTCGATAATTCCAATCAAGGAAGGAATATCATCCTCAAGTCGAACGGGACGTATGATATCTGCACAGTCCAGTCCTTCAACGCTTCTACCAACGAAATTATCAATTACAAGAAGAATTCCGGAAGCGGTACCTGCACGACGTGCTCCGGCCAGTGCGTGAGGAATTATCCGATCGTCGATAATGGCGTGATATTCGTCGAGAACAATGTTTGGCTTGAGGGGACGGTCGATAGGAAGAAGATAACCGTGGTGGCAGCCAATCTTATTTCTTCGTCCCTCAAAACGATGTATATCACCCATGATATCCGGTATGCGCATGCCGATTGTTCGGAGATTATCGGTGCTATCGGACAAAATGATGTCGAGATCACCCGGGAAAGCAATGATTTTCTCCGTATCGATGCCGCGTTGATGGCGCAGTCCGGCCGGGTCGGCCGGGCGAATTATACCGGTCCGACCGCGATCCGTGACACGATTACCGTCACGGGGGCGATCGTCAGCAATCAACGGTACGGTTTCGCGTGGGCGGATACGTTCGGGAATCATGTGTCCGGGTATCGACATCGGAATCTGTATTATGATAATAACCTTCTTTACTGTCCGCCGCCGTATTTTCCGACCGGGAAGAACTATTTGATCGATCTTTGGGAAGAACTTTAGACGGAAAGGGGTTTCAGCGTGTGGTATGATGGGAGAGGTTGAGTAGAAATAAAAATCGACATGTCATTCCTGCAGAAAAAAATCTTCGATGTTTTCCCGAATTCGTTCGGGTTGGATCTCTCAGATCTCTCCATCAAGGTACTCCGGATGGAAAGAGAGGGATCGATCCATAAGGTGAACGGGTTCGCGTCGGCAGCGCTCCCTATCGGAAGTGTCATTGACGGTGAAATTCTCAAGCCTGAAGTCGTGGTCGATGTGATACGTCGCCTTATGGAAGAGCCGGCGATGAAGAAGATGCATACGCGGAGAGTCGTCTGTTCATTGCCTGAGACTAAGGCTTTTTTGCGCGTGATTTCTTT
>JAYRFE010000102.1:0-3143 GCA_041908545.1 Candidatus Moraniibacteriota bacterium | reverse complement strand
TCCCGATTACCCGGAACCCAGCCCGGTACCGATAGTTGACAATCAGGGCTATCGCCGCCTTATCCGCCGCGCGCAGCGCCACTGCCGCGGTCTTTTTTTTGTCTGCCACGAAACGAAGCATCAAAGATATGAAAAGATGCCTTTTTCTCGCGACGTGTTTAAAAGAAACACCAGCATCAAAAAAAGCATCTTTTCATATCTTCAAAAAAATGTCTGAATCCCGTCCTCTTCAAGCCTGCTTCTCCTGATAGAGTTTCGTCTTCCGTGCCTCTTCATAAAAACAGAAACGCAAAAGGTGCTTTTTTCGATGCTTCTGTTTTTACAAAAAACATGTCGCAAGAAAAAGGCGCCTTTTGCGTTTCATATTTCCGAAAAATATCTCCCCCGATTTCGTCCGTATCAGCTTTGCTTCTCCCGATACAACCTTGTTTTGCGCGCCTCTTCGAAGAAGAAGATAAGCAAGGTAAAGACGATGGCCGCGAGCCAGTCGAGTCCGTCGATCCGAGTCATCCCGAGCGCGGACTGGAGAAACGGAACCGTGGTGAAAGCGATCATGAGGCCGATCGAAATCGTCATCGCTCCCCAGACATACGGATTGGAAAACGGCTGCATCCTGAAGAACGGCGTCTCCGCACTGCGTGACTGGAGAAGATTCGCCATCTGCGTGAGCGCGATCGTGATATAGGCCGCGGTCGTCGCCTTCACATACATCAAGTCTTCAGTCGGGAGACTCTCCCCAAACACCCAGCCATCCCGCATGAGCGACAGAAGAAAAGCCGCTACCGCCCCGGCCGCCATGAGCATACCGAGCACGACGATGCGCCGGACACCTTCCCATTCCATCACCCGCTGTTTTCCGTTCGATGTCGATTCGCGTCGAGCACCCGGTTCTTCCGGCTCCATACCGAGCGCGAACGAAGGCAGAAGATCGGTCGCCAAATCGGTGGCGAGAATCTGTATCGCGGTGATCGGCATCGGAATATGGAACAGGAATCCGAGAAGCACCGTGAATAGCTCGCTCGCGTTCGAAGTGAAGACATAGTGGACGAATTTCTTCAGATTGCTGAAAATGGTCCGACCTTCACGGATGCCTGAAACGATGGAAGCGAAACGATCGTCGAGCAGGATCATATCGGCGGCATCCTTCGAGACATCCGTCCCGATGATGCCCATGGCGATTCCGATGTCGGCTTTCTTAAGGGCGAGCGCATCATTCACCCCGTCACCGGTCATCGCGACGATCTGTCCCTCGCGCTGCAGGAGCGACGCCACCCGGAGCTTTTCCGCCGGAGCGATGCGGGCGAAAATGACATCCTTTTTCAGCAGTTCCGAGAGCGCCTGATCGGTCATGCCCGGAATGGTCGATCCATTGACCACGATTTCTTCCGCTCCGGGAGCAAAAAAGCCGATCTCGCGTGCGATGGCAAGTGCGGTCTTCTCATAATCCCCTGTCATCATCATGACACGGATACCGTACTCACGGCATCGGAGAAGAGCTTCCTTCGTACCGGACCGCGGCGGATCGATCATCGCCATCATCCCGACCCATGTCAGCTGCCTCTCCATCTCATCGACATATGTCGATTCCGGAAGACCATCGAGATCGCGATATGCGAACGCAAGGACGCGCAACGCCTGAGAAGAAAGTTGATCATAAATCGCCTGCACCGAAACCCGATCCTCGGTCGTGAACGGTCGACGCCCCTCCGGTGTCATCCAGTGAGTCGCAAGTCCGAGCATGACATCCGGGGAACCCTTCACGTACGACGCGGTGATTCCATCCCGATACGCCACGCTCATGCGCATCCGTTCCGACGCGAAAGGAAGTTCGGAAATCTTATGGTTCCCTCTTTCAAAGAATCCCTGATTCGAATTATACTTCCGCGTCGCGACCAGAATGGCGCCCTCGGTCGGGTCTCCCAAAACCGAATATACCCCCTTCTCCGAAACCAGACTCGCGCTATTGCACAAGGCTCCGATACGGAACAGCATTTCCCCGCCCGGAAGTTCGGTCGCATTGATCGGCTTTCCGTTCAGGGAAAACTCCCCCTCCGGTGCATACCCCACACCGCTCACCTGATAGGTCGTCGTACCGAGCACGATCTGCGTCACCGTCAACTCGTTCTTCGTGATGGTTCCCGTCTTATCGGAACAGATGATGGAAACCGAACCGAGCGTTTCCACGGCCGAAAGTTTCTTCGCCAACACGTGATGTTTCAGCAATCGCCGCATCCCCAAGGCGAAGGCGACCGATACGGCAGCCGGCAATCCCTCCGGAACCACCGAAACAGCCAATGCGAGAGCAAGCAGGAAGCTCTCATACAATGAGAATCCGAGCTGCTGGCCCACCGTGAGTACGACCCCTCCCATCGCGACCGAAAGTAAGGCGACCGTATGTCCGAATCGCGTCATCTTCTTCTGAAGCGGTGTCGCTTCCTGTTCGATAGCCGCTGTCATCTGTGCCATTTTTCCCAACTCGGTATCGATACCGGTTCCGACCACGATCATGCGTCCTTCACCTGCCACCACCGATTCACCGGTGAAGAGCATATTCCCTATATCATTCTGAGCGACTTCCCCCTGCATCGCCCCAGGATGACGCTCTTCCGGAACGGACTCTCCGGAAAAGATGAAGCTGTTCACCTTGAGATTGTAGGCCTCCAGGATATATCCGTCCGCCGGTACGCTCGACCCGCCATCAAGGAACACGATATCGCCCGGAACGATATCATGGGCATCGATCTCACGTTTCTCTCCTCCTCGGATCACGATAGCGCGATCCGTCATGTATCGTGCCAGCTTTTCCAGGATCTGCTCAGCCTTGAATTCCTGGAAGAACCCCATCAGGGTATTCACGGTGATGATGAGAGCGATGACGGTCGCATCGCGCGATTCACCCACAAGAACGGCCAGGATACCGGCGACTGCGAGAATCCAGACAAATACGTCATTCAGTTGCCGAAAGAAAAGCTTGATGACCCAATAATCCCTCTTCCTTTCGATCACATTCTTTCCATGCTGTATCTGACGTGCCGACACTTCCGCTTCCGACAGGCCGTTCGTCCCCGTACCGAATAAGGAGAGAATTTCCTCCGGCTCATACCGATAGAATGGGCGGTCCGGTATCGACATATGTTTTTGAT
>JAYRFE010000101.1:0-4914 GCA_041908545.1 Candidatus Moraniibacteriota bacterium | reverse complement strand
GAGTCGTCGAGACGACTCCCTTTTTTTTTGTCTCAAAACCTGATAATCGTGTGAGGGAAAGGGATATCGAGGAGGATATTCCGATAGTGTTCGGCTTTGAGGCCGTTGAATATTTCGACGGATCGGACGGAAGAGTGGCGAAGCGGAGCGAGTTTTTCGAGTTTGCCGCCGAGTCCACCGGTCACATCGATAGAATGTGATCCAGTGATGCCGGACCGAGCGCCGAGCTGGTCGAAATCGAGGTGTTCGATAAGTGCGGCATCGGCGAAGCGGTGCGGATCTTCGGTGAAGACGCCGTCGATGTCGGAAGCGAAGCAGATTTTTTCGGCTGAGAATTTCCGGGCGAGGAAAGCGGCGATGGTATCGCCCGAGCAGACGGAAAAATTGAGTCGGGTGTCGGGTACCATTTCGCCGTAGAGGAGTGGGATCTGTCCGTGCGTGAGCGTGTGGGATAGCGTGTCGGTCGAGAACCGTTCGAGCACGGTGTCGCTTTGGGTGATGACGGAAGCACTATGTACAGGGACGACCGGAAGTCCGGCGTCGATGAAGATGTCTGCGAGTGTGGCATCGAGTTTTTGATTGGCTCGCTGTGAGAGGAGAGCGGCCCGTATTTTTTTCGGATCGTTTCCGGTACCCTGTTTCAGGTTGAAATCATGCGCGAGTCGGTGTCCGGCTGATCCGGATCCGTGGATAAGGATAAGACGAAAAGGCCGCTCCTCGAGGCTTGATCGGAGCACTCGGGCGACTTTTCGCATGAGTGAGGTGCGGACGGACAGACCCTCATGATTTTTTCGGGTCGCGACGCTGCCGCCGATCTTCAGAATGATGAGTGGGAGATCCATATGAGGGGAGCATATCCGAAAAAGACGGCCTTCGCCAGCGGTCGGGGACGAAAAAGGCTTGCATTTGCGTGAAAAGAAACATTTGGCTATACTCAACCCTATATGACTCATCACGGAAAAACCCGGACACAATTCATCCTCGTGCTTCTTCTCGGTTTGGTCACCGGTGTGATCGCGTATCCTCGGATTACCTGGTTTCCGGCGTCGGTTGCCTGGATCGAGGATCATTTTAGGGTGAATCTCGGTCTCGATCTTCAGGGGGGTATCCACTTGGAATACAAAGCCGACGTATCGCAGATTCCGGACGGGAAGGTCGGAGAGGCTTTGTCGGCTGCGGAAGCGGTGATTGAGCGTCGGGTCAACGCGTTCGGTGTGGGTGAGCCGCTCGTTCAGCAGTCGAGTGTCGGGACGGATCATTTCATCATCGTCGAACTTCCCGGCGTGAAGGATATCGAACAGGCGAAGAAGACGATCAAGGAGACTCCGCTTCTGGAATTCCGTGAAGAGGCCGGCCCTGAAGCTGAGGCACAGTTGTCCGCATACAATGATTCCAGCAAGCAGCAGGCGGATGCTATTCTGAAACAGGCGTTTTCTGGTGATGACTTCGCCGCTTTGGCAGGTGCCAATAGTGCCGATCCGGGATCGAAGGATTCCGGAGGAGATCTCGGGTTCACGACGAAAGGGAAATTCGTCGAGGCTTTCGACAAAGTGCTTTTTGATGAGAGTTTCAAATCAGGCACGGTATGGCCGGAATTGGTCGAGAGTCAATACGGGTATCACATCATAAAGAAAATCGAGGAGAAGGGCGAAGGTGAGAGTCGGGAAGTCCGGGGTGCGCACATTCTTTTTCCGAAATACACACTGGAGCAGTTTCCCGAGCTTCAGTATAAGGCGACGGGCTTGACGGGAAAGAATCTGAAGAGCGCTTCCGTGAGCTATCAGGGCCAGGGTATCGGTTCGCCGCAGGTGGCGTTGCAATTCGATGACGAAGGGACGAAACTTTTTGCCGATTTGACGCAGAGGAGCGTCGGGAAGCAGATCGCTATCCTGATCGATGGGGCGATCGTGACTGCTCCGACCGTTCAGACCGAAATCCTGAACGGACAGGCGGTGATCACGGGGAACTATACGATTGCCACCGCCAACGCTCTGGTCAAGCGCTTAAACGAAGGCGCGCTTCCGGTACCGATCAGTCTCGAATCCCAGCAGAGTATCGACGCGTCCTTGGGGGCGGAAGCACTGAGACAGAGTCTGTCCGCCGGTCTGATGGGTCTCTTGGCCGTGGCTGTGTTCATGATTTTCTATTATCGTTTCCTCGGTTTCGTATCCGTCGTGGCGCTGGTACTCTATTCGGCTATGCTCCTCTCGATTTTCAAGCTCTCGGCATATACCCCGTTCAGTATCACGTTGTCTCTTTCGGGAATCGCCGGGTTCATCCTGTCGATCGGTATGGCGGTGGACGCGCATGTCCTTATTTTCGAACGTACCCGTGAGGAGTTGGCTTACGGAAAGAATATCTGGAAGGCGATCGATGAGGGTTTCCGTCGGGCGTGGCCGAGCATTCGCGATGGGAACTATTCGACCTTGATTACGACGTTCATCCTGATCGGTATGGGAACCGGTTTCGTGAAGGGTTTCGCGCTCATTCTGACTATCGGTGTCCTCCTCTCGATGTTTACGGCGGTGGTATTGGTCCGGATCGTACTCCGTTTCCTGATCGGGCACTGGGCGGAGAAGTGGCCTTGGATACTCCTTCCGAAGGGAAAAATTTTTGAAAAAGATTGATCGTTATGGCACGGATCATCCAGCAGAGAAAATACGCATACGCCTTTTCGTTTACGGTGACCCTCCTCTCAGTGGCGGCCTTGGTCTTGTGGGGACTCCGATTCGGTATCGACTTCAAAGGCGGGACACTTCTCGAAGTGCAGTTCGCCGTCGAGCCGACGCCGGAAGTCAGACAGGTGACCGATGCTCTTGAGCCACTCGGTCTCCAGAGTTTGACCGTACAGCCGACGGAGAATCGCGCCGTGCTTCTCCGATACCTTTCTTCGGATGAGAATGCCAATGACCAGGTTTTGGAGAAGTTGAAGGGTCTCGATAGCGAAGTGAAGCAACTCCGGACCAACTTCATCGGCGGATCGGTGTCCGGACAGATCAAGAAAAATGCCGTTTCCGGTATCGTTCTTGCGGTGATCGGTATCGCCCTGTATATCGCTTGGGCCTTCCGTCGGGTCTCTGCCCCGGTCACTTCTTGGGAATACGGTCTCGGTGCCATCATCGCCCTCGGACACGATATTCTGGTGACGGTCGGAGTGTTTGCGGTACTCGGGAAGTTTTACGGTATCGAAGTCGGGGTGCCTTTCATCGCCGCCTTGCTCACCATTCTCGGGTATTCGGTAAACGATACGATCGTCGTATATGATCGGATCCGTGAGAATCTCCTCCGGGAGCATGGCAAGACGGATTTCGAGGAAACCGTGAACCGTTCACTCAATCAGACACTCGGCCGCTCGGTGAACACCTCGATGACGGTCATCATCACCCTGCTTGCCATCACGATTTTCGGAGGAGAGAGTATCCGGTATTTCTCATTGGCGATACTGGTCGGTGTTACTTTTGGAACGTACTCGTCGATCTATGTCGCTTCCGCGCTTCTGGTGACACGATATAAGATGAAATTGAAAAAATAAGGCTATGAAATGGAATCCATTCAAAAAGAATGATGAGCAGGAGAAGGAGGCCGATGACATGCCCGATGTTCCGGGGATTAAGAAGCCGGAAGACATGAATATGTTGCAGCGCATGGCATATAAGCGTGTGATGGCGATGAATCCAGCGGAACGTGCGAAGCTCATGCAGAAGATGATGACGCCGAAGAATATCAAGAAGCACGAGAAGGAGATCCGGGAGCAGATCGAGGAGCTTCGGAAGAGCGGCAAGGTCAGCGATGACCAGATCCGCCTTATGAAGGCTCGCCTCGGGTTGAAATAATTCGAAACGAAAATGATCCTCTTCTAAGATATGGACATGGAACGAGAGCGGAAAATCGACGAATTGCTGACCCGTGGGGTGGCGGAGGTTATCGACGGCGATAATCTTCGAGAGCGGCTGATTCGTGGCGATGAGCTGCGTGTGAAGCTCGGTATCGATCCGACGAGTCCGAACCTGCATATCGGCCGATCGGTCGTTCTGCTCAAGCTGCGAGATTTCCAGGAGCTCGGCTGCAAGGTCGTGTTGATCGTGGGGGATTTCACGGGACAGATCGGTGATACGAGCGATAAGGAGAGTGAGCGGCCGATGCTCCAGGCTGACATCATCAAGGAAAACATGCGGACGTACACGAGCCAGCTCGGGAAGATCATTGATCTCACGAAGGCCGAAATCCATTCCAATTCGGAGTGGCTCGAACCGCTCGGATTCGACGATATCGGCGCCGAGGCTGAGCATTTTTCAGTGGCTGAGTTCATCGCCCGTGAGAACATCAAAAAGCGTCTCGATGAAGGCAGACGGGTTTCGCTCCGGGAGATGCTCTATCCGCTTATGCAGGGATATGACAGTGTGGCGGTGCATGCCGATGTCGAACTTGGCGGGACGGATCAGCGCTTCAATCTTCTGGCCGGACGGAGACTGCAGGAGGCACATGGGCAATCGGCCCAGAACGTCCTGACAGTCAATCTGATACTCGGAACCGACGGGCGCAAGATGAGTTCGAGTTGGGGGAATACGATCAATCTGCTCGACGCGCCCAACAGCATGTTCGGCAAGGTGATGAGTGTTTCCGACGAAACGATTGTTCCCTATCTGATACACTGCACGCGCGTGCCGCTCGCCGAAGTCGAGGTGATCGAAGCGAAGCTGTTCGATGGCGGGCTCAATCCACGTGATGCCAAGCTCCGGTTGGCGAAGGAGATCGTATCGCTCTATCATGGTCCCGAAGCGGGGTCTGAGGCCGAGCGGTATTTCATTGAGACCATTTCGGAAAAGAAAGTCCCTCAACACGTTCAGGCGTATGAGGCGTGCGAGAACGTCTTGGATTTCCTGGTGTCGACCGGGATCGCATCGAGCAAGGGTG
>JAYRFE010000100.1:0-29822 GCA_041908545.1 Candidatus Moraniibacteriota bacterium | reverse complement strand
TATTTTTGGCGAGCGGTTCGATGATGAGCTGTCCGGAAGAGATGAGAGGGAGTTGCTCCTGGACGAGAGCCGCGTATCTCTGGCCGGTGGAAACGAAAATATGCCCGGCTGAAACGGCCGTCTGTGCGCGGATGAAGGTCTCCTGAATCAGTGTCTTGTCCGAAAGAAAAGACTGAAACTGCTTGGGTTTTGCAATACGCGAAAGAGGCCAGAGACGAGTGCCGGTGCCGCCAGCCATGATGACGACATGGCGATGAGCAGATGATGTATTGGGCGAAGAATTAACCATAGAAGAAACGGGGTATTATTGGAACCATGGAATCATACATTTTCAGTATAGGCAGAGATATCATTTTAGACAAACGGTATTTTATGGTGTATTCTGGAAGAAATAAAAAATAAAAATTAAGGAGGATTTTTGTGGTATGAAACAATTTTCGTTTTTGGTTCGGTTTGCGTTAGCGTATGTATTTTGGTTTGCTGTTCCGCTCGGTGTGTTGGCTGCGGAAAACACGCCAGCTGAGAGACCCTCTTTTTCTCCGGAGATTGAGGCGATTCTTAAGAAAGATCCTGCTCGTGTGACGCCAGAGGAGAATGAGGCTCTCTATAATGCGTTGAAGCAGCACACGGATACGCAAGAGGCACGGCGAGAGGCAGAGAAAGAGCATCTACCGAATACGGTGGATTGTTTTGATCACTACAGATTCGGTTCGGTTCAAGTCGATCTTTCAGCCACCCTTGAGCAAACTGTTCCGGGAACCCCGATGACTTTTGTTGGGAGTCTGAAAAATGAGAATGCCTATCCTATTGTTAATGGAAGTGTCTACGTCAAGATTTTTCGAAGAACGAGTGAGGATTCTGCCTTAATTCGGAAAAACGGATACCCGTTGGTAGATCAATTCGCGTTACCTGATACATATTATCTGGCTGCTCAGGGCGAGAAAATGATTTCGTTTGATTGGAATGTGCCTGCCAATGCTGAAGGAGGCGAATATTTTGCCGCTTTCTTTTTTCAGTCGGCTAAACTGTATCATTTACTCGGTCTTTCATTCACTGATGATGTGACGGGCAATCTCGCGCCATTTTCAGTAACTACTTCTGAAACAGAGAAACTCGTTTCGTTGGATAAATATTCTGTGACCTTGAATGACAAGCCCTACGCCTTTGCTCAGTTCCCACCTCATTTCTTGCAACGAGAAGCCGTAACTGCCAAGGCGAAGATTATCAATCCGCAGCAGAAAAACACAACGGTTACTCTCGAGTGGAAGCTGTACTCATGGGACAATTTGCGCGAGGAAACGCTGGGGGATACTCGAACGGAGGTTATCGAACTTAGACCGGGTGAAATTCGGGATATTGAGTATACCGTACAGCCGACCGGAAACTCTGTTTCTTACTTGGTACTCAAGATGCATGATGGTCTATCGAATTCGTTTTTGAATATCCGTTTTGTACGTGATGGTGTCGTCGAGACTCGCCTGAACTTCCCAAGTATTAAAAACTATCCACTTCAGGCCGGGGAAGAAGCAACTGTTTTCTCCTGTGCTCATAGTACCAACTTTCCCATCGTATCAGACAATATTCTGACGCTGACGCTCACGGATGCCCAGGGGAATTTGATTCACACCTACACATATGAGGGAGGTATTACGGGAGATATGATGGGTGTCATGGATACCTTTACTCCAACCAAGACGTATACAACATTTAATCTTACTGCCAAGCTGACGCGTTCGGGTCAAGTCATGGAGGAGGTGACTCAGCACTACCGGTGCGAGGACATCGATCCGTCTCTCTGCCCAAAAACAGGTGTCGTTGGTGCCGTCGAAGATGTATTGGATAATTTGCAGATGAAGGGCGTGGTAATTATTTCGGCCATCGTATTGGTGGGCATCGGAATGATACTTATTCAGGTGAGAAAGAGACGACGCGGAGTATTACGAGGATTTCTCTTTGTAGTGATTCTCGGGCTCAGTATCGGTGAGGGGCAGGTAGAGGCAAAGAGTACGGCGTGGTCAGTGCCCCCGATGGATTTTTGTGGTGGCAGGACGTGTACGCAGGTTAGTGTTCAGGGGACGTATAGTGCAGTGGCCAATTATGCGGATAACGCGAGTGTATCGGATGGCTCAACCATCACATTTACTTCGACCAATGAGGGAGATTTTTCGGGTGCTTCCTATGCTAATCCTGGTTGGCAGGGAGCCTCTCCCTATGTAGGGTGGTATGCTAATTTAGCAACTGCGAGGTGGTTTAGTCATAACGTCTGGTTTGTGGACGGAGCTGTCAATGGAGTGTCTCCGGGAGTCTCCCTGAGTGTTTCCAGCGGTCCTGCCACCTGTTCCGGTATGTCATGTACCGTGACTGGAGCCGGTGTAATTAAAATCAAGGTGAATTTTGCGCAAACGCAGGGTGTGGCTGATCTTCGTGTTTTTGATATTCCTGCCAAGTCTGTTAACTTTACTTTCACCGGGTATATTCCAAACAGCGCGCCTGATGCCCCGAGCATTACTGGGGGTGGCGGTAATGCTGGTGATAATCTTTCCTTCAGTTTCCGGGCTAAAGATGTTGACGGGGATAATGTCCATTACCTTATTGACTGGAATAATGATGGTGTGGGAGATCAGTGGACTCCCGCATGGCCAGGAACAGTTGCGTCTAATACCGTGAGTTCGGCTTCACATAGTTGGGCTTCGGGGGGGAATAAGACATTTCAGGCACGAACGAGGGATAGCAATGGTAGTTATTCCGGTTGGACCTCGAAAACAATCACTATTGTCCCAAATATTAATGGGAGTTGCGGACTTTCCCATGGGCTTTCATTTTCAGTAGCTCCGAATAGCGGTCTTTGCGCCGCGGGTACTGCGACAGCCGTGACCGGTGCCGGTCCATGGAACTGGACATGCAAGGGTTCCGGAACAGGCTCGACGGCTTCCTGTGCGGCATATGTGGCACCAACGGTTACGCTGACAGGGAATCCGCTGGCTGTTAATATGGGATCCCAATCAACATTGACTTGGAATTCAACGTTGGCTGTAAGTTGTACGGCCTCATCGAATGATGCGAGTTGGACCGGAGTTCGGGGGATTTCCAATGCAACTGGGGAGCAGGTGACGCCTACCGCTGATCCAACAACCTACACCCTTACATGCTTCAACGCTACCGGGGGAAGTGCTTCTGCGAGCGTGACTGTCAATCTGAATAAATTCCTCAAAATCTGTGAAGACAGTTGTAATGGCCTCAAAGATGCCGCCAGTGTGACGATGAATCAGAATCAAACAAAGCATCTGAAGGCTTGTTATAATCCGATCCTGTTAGGTGCCCCGAACAAGTGTGTGAATCCGGCTGGTAATGTTACCGCGGCTACTGTTTGGAGTAAAACCTCTGATCCGAATAACGTTGCGATACTTTCTGGCGGTGATTTGACCTCTCGGCCGAGGAATGGGGTTGCCACTATTTCGGCTTCCTATTCTGGTCAAAGTGCTGGACTTACGGCGACAGTTATCTGCATCCCTACCGTGACGTGTAATTCTCTGAAAGCGATAACTGATACCTATTGTCCGGACGAGACTCAAAACTTAGGGAAAGATGATTGCGACACCCCAATTAGTTGCTCTGGCACGCGTAAGTGTAATTATAATTTTCGAGAAGGTACGCCATAATGATTGAGTGTCGAAAAAACAGATAGCAAAAAAAAGGCGACCAGAAGGGTCGCCTTTTTTAGAACAATTATCTTATTATCAGGCATCGTTGGATGAGGGATTTTCCCTATATATTGGTTGGGAGAAAATGAATCGTGTTGAGTTTGTTTGAATCATGCTTTTAGTCCCTGTTTGATGAAGAGGATTTCTCTCTTGAACGTGCGGCGTTTTTCCGCTATACTTCCGTGGTATGGAAGTATTTGAAATCGAGGGAGGCAAGCCTTTATCGGGCGAAATCGCGGTTTTCGGTTCGAAAAACGCGACGACACCGATACTGGCGGCCACTCTCCTGACCACCAAAACCTGCGTGCTTTCCAATGTGCCCTTGATTGAGGATGTGTTCCGTATGCTCGAAATCCTGGAGAGCATAGGTGCCGAGATAGAATGGCGGGACAAGCGTACCGTCGCCATCACGAACCGGGATATCGATCCCGAAAAGATGGATATCGAAAAGGTGAAAAGGATCCGCTCATCGATACTGCTTTTCGGTTCACTCTCAGCCCGTTTCGATGCATTTTCCCTGTATCATCCGGGTGGCTGCGTCATCGGTGCCCGTCCGGTCGGGACGCATTTCGATGCGTTGGAGAAATTGGGCGTGCGGATCACACAGCAGGAAAAAGGCTACCGTGTCGACGCGAGTGAACGGAAACCGGCCAAAGTGGTTCTTCGGGAAATGTCCGTGACCGCGACCGAAAACGCGATGATGCTCGCAGCTGGTATGTCGGGCAAGACGACGATCAGGATCGCTGCCGCAGAGCCGCACGTGGAGGACCTTGGACGATTCCTGGTCGCGATGGGGGCGGATATCAAGGGACTTGGAACGCATACCTTGGAAATCACCGGGACCGGGACATTGGCCGGTGCCGAGCATGCGATCATTCCCGATGCGAATGAGGCGGCGACATTCCTGATTCTTGGTGCGGCGACCGGAAGCACTTTGACGGTGAGACATGCCCGGGAAGATCATCTCGATATCGTGATTGAGAAACTGCGGGAATTCGGAGCCGATTTCATAATCGAGGAGGATGCGATCACGGTCGTTCCAGGGAAACGATTGTGTGCGATCACCAAACTCGATACGCGTACGTATCCGGGTGTCCCGAGCGACGTGCAGGCCCCGTTCGGGGTGCTGGCGACGCAGGCTGAGGGAGACACGCTCATCTTCGATACGATTTTCGAGGGACGGTTCAATTATGTACCGGAGCTCGAGAAAATGGGCGCACGGGCGACCGTACTCAATCCGCATCAGGTCATCGTGCGTGGCAGGACGGAGTTGCACGGGACGACCATCAGGAGCTATGACCTTCGTGCCGGAGTGTCGCTCATTATCGCGGCTTTGTGTGCGAAAGGAAAGACCGTAATCGAGGATATTTATCAGGTGGATCGCGGATATGAACGTATCGAAGAGCGCCTGCGAAAGATCGGTGCGCATATCGAACGCATCAGCCGATAGGAGCGAACGGGAGCGTGATGAGGAATATTTCTTGATATCGGAGCGCGCATATGTCTTTCATTCGGAAAATAGGGATCGATCTCGGGACAGCCAATACTCTGGTCTTCGTGCCAGGAAAGGGAGTCGTTATCAATGAACCGTCGGTAGTGGCTATTTCGCTCGCGGAGAACAAAGTGCTGGCCGTCGGCAATGAGGCCAAGGAAATGCTTGGTCGGACACCGGATACGATCGTCGCCTCGCAGCCGCTTCGTGACGGCGCGATCGCGGATTATCGGGTGACCGAAGCGATGCTCCGTTACTTCATCAACAAGGTGACGGGCCGCTTCCGTCTGTTCCGACCGGAAATCGTACTCTCCATTCCGGCCGGAGTGACATCGACGGAACGGCGTGCCGTGGTGGATGCTGCTCTCAAGGCTGGTGCCAAGGCAGCCTACGTCGTGAAGGAGCCGATTCTGGCGGCGATCGGAGCGGGAATCCCGATCCATACCGCGCAGGGGAACATGATCATCAATATCGGCGGTGGGACGTCGGAAATCGCGATCATCTCGCTCGGTGGCGTGGTGGCGGCGCACAGTGCGCGTGTCGGTGGAAATCGTATCGATCAGGCGATTTCGGACTATATCAAACGGAAGTACTCGCTTGCGATCGGTGATCGGACGGCCGAGGAGGTCAAGATGAAGATCGGTGCGGCGATCGCCCAGGTGAAGGAGGACTTCATGGAGGTGCGGGGGCGCGATCTGATGGGCGGACTGCCGAAGACCGTGAACATTTCTTCGAACGAGGTGACGGAGGCGGTTCAGGACGAGTTGCGTGAAATCATCAATGTCATCAAGCAGGTCCTTCAGGAGACGCCGCCTGAATTGGCCGCCGATGTGATGGATAAGGGCATGGTACTCTCGGGGGGGACGGCCCAGCTCCGCTATCTCGATCAGCTGATCGCGAAGACGATCGGTGTCCCATGTTATGTCGCGGACAACCCGGCCTTCTGCGTAGTGAGAGGGACGGGTATCGTGCTTGAGAATTTGGAAGTATACAAGCGGAGTATCGTCCTGGCGAAATGAATGATCTGTTCGGTCGTACTGAACCGGTTTCTTATCTTCCATTGAGAGAGATGAGAGCGAGAGCCTGGCAATGCATCTTTTTCTCGCGACGTGCTCGGAAACTAGAGCATCGAAAAAAATGCGTCGTCAGACCCTCGATCAGTTCAGTCGGTCGAGGGTAAATGAATACTTATGATAATCGGCATTGATGCTTCGCGGGCGTTTCTTCGGAAACGAACGGGAATCGAAGAATACAGCTACCAGATGATCAAACATCTGCGGACGGAGCTGACCGGGCAGACGGTTTTTTTGTATGTGCGGAAAAAGATCGGCTGGCAGGCGGGGCGTTTCGTCTGGGTGATACCGCTGATAGATTTCGATCTTCCATCGGGTTGGCAAGTGAAGGCTTTGTGGGCGCCGCGTTTTTGGACGCAGTTCCGCCTGTCTCTGGAAATGTTGTTTTCCCCGCCGGAAGTCCTGTTCGTACCGGCGCATACCGTGCCACTCATCCATCCCAAGCGGACGATTGTGACGATACATGGGTTGGAATACGAGTTCTGTCCGGAGGCGTATTCGTGGTACGAACGCTGGTATATGCGGATATCTATCCGATGTTCGTGCCGATGGGCACAGATGGTCGTGTGCGTATCGGAGAATACGAAGCGGGATGTGATGCGACTCTACGGCGTGGTGGCCCAAAAAATCCGGGTGATATCCGAGGGGTACAACCAAGAAATTGGAAATCCAAAATCTCAAATCGAAAATCGATCAATTCCATACGTATTATTTATCGGGCGTCTGGAAGAACGGAAGAATGTGGCGCGGATAATTGAGGCCTTTGAGATTCTGAAACGAACATATCGGATACCGCATGAGCTCGTGCTGGTGGGGAAGCCGGGGTATGGATATGAAAAAATCTGTGCGAAAATCCACAATCTTCAATCGAATATCCCGATTCGTGAGCTCGGCTATGTGAGTGAGGAAGAAAAATGGTCGTTGCTCCGGGGGGCGGACGTGTTCGTCTTTCCGACCCTCTATGAGGGATTCGGGATTCCGGTACTGGAAGCGCAGGCGGTCGGAACGCCGGTTGTGACGTCAAATACCTCTTCACTGCCGGAAGTGGCCGGAGACGGGGCGGTCTATGTCAATCCGGAGAGCGCGGAAAGTATCGCGGAGGGGGTGTGGCGGGTCTTGTCCGATCCGGACCTGAGAAATGGTATAATAGAAAAAGCGACCCAGAATCTGAGTCGCTTCGGGTGGGCGTCCTGTGCCCGGAAGTTATCGTTCAGTCTTGGTGGGGAGCGTGCCACTGGCGATTAGGTTCAGCGTAGTGTTGACTTCCATCAGTGTGAAGGTAAGGATGAACGTTCCTAGCGCCAGCCAGAATGAGTCGGAGCCGAGGAAAATGCACAGTGCCACGAGAGAGCTTCTTAAGAACATTTTAACGAGTAACCCCATTTTTTCCTCCATGTGAATGTGTCATGCGAAGTGCACAACTTTATATTTTATCATGTAAATGAAAGAAAGTCAATACCATAAAACAGACAGACCGAAAAAAGTCGCTTTGGTGCACGATTTTCTCGTGTCTTCCGGTGGAGCGGAACGGGTGCTGCAGGCGCTCGCGTCGCTCTACCCCGATGCACCGATCTACACGTTGCTTCAGGATGAAGCCGTCGTCGAGCGATCTTTTCCGGGGCGTGAGATCCGCACCTCATTTCTTCAGTCTTTTCCGGCATGGCTCCGGCGTCGATATCGGGCCTTATTGCCTCTGTATCCCGTCGCGATCGAGACGCTCGATCTGCGGGAATTCGATCTGGTCATCTCTTCTTCGGGGGCCTGGTCGAAGGGTATCATCACCCGTCTGCACACGAAACATATCGCTTATGTCCATTCGCCGATGCGTTATGCTTGGGAAGGAAGAGAGACGTATCTGGATGAGTCATTGCCTTGGTTCATTCCCCGTCTCCTGATGCGTCTCTGGTTGTCGTATATGCGTCTGTGGGATTCGGAAGCAGCGGATCGGCCGGATATACTCATTGCGAATTCCGAGTATACCCGGGATCGAATCATGAAGTACTATCGTCAGGAAACGTCCGTCGTCTACCCCCCGGTTCTGCCCCTTTCCGGATCGGAAGCCGTGACTGTACTCCCACGGAATGAACGGAAGCATTTTCTCGTTGTCTCTCGTCTTACACGTTCCAAGCAGATCGGATTGGTCATCGAGGCGTTTAACAAGCTTGGATTCCCTTTGGTTGTGGTTGGAAGCGGTCGCGAGGAATCCGCACTGCGGCGGATCGCCGGAGAGCATATCTCGTTTGCCGGGCGGGTGAGCGATGATCGTCTCGGGCGGTATTATCGTGAGGCGCGAGCTCTGATCTTTCCTTCGGAGGAAGATTTCGGTATGGTGGCGGTCGAAGCGCTCGCGTCGGGGACACCGGTCATCGCCTATGAATACGGTGGGATCCGTGAAATCCTCCGAGTCGGTGAGACAGGAGAAGTATTCCGTTCACAGACGCCGGAGGTGATCGCGGAAGCAGTGAAGCGATTCATCGAAAAGGAAGCGCAGGGAGGATATTCTCCTGAAACCCTGATCCGTTCGGTAGAGACTTTCTCCCGAACGGCCTTTGAGTCGGGTATCCGGAAAGCAGCAGGAGAGACGGAATATGGGGAGAGTTTCGGTTCAGCAGCATCTTTCAAAAAAGATACTTCCATTTTCCAGGCACATAAGTAAAACGGAGAGCGCGTATGCGGATCATCGGACATCGGGTCATCCAGGAACGCTTGGATCGGCTGGCGGGCGAACAGTCGCATCCGCAGTCGTTCTTGTTCGTCGGTCCCGAAAGTGTCGGTAAGCGACTGGTCGCGCTGCGTTTCGCCTGGACGCTTCTGGGGAGAGGTGACGAATTCGACTCTCGAAAAGAAGAAGATTTCATGCATCCGGATATCGCGTTCTTGGCCCCGGAGCGGGTGACGGAGAAAGGAAAAACGCGTGAAAAGAATATTCCGGTTGAGGCGGTACGGGAAAATATCGGATTCCTTTCCCGGTATCCACTGGTCGGGAAAAAGCGCATACTCATCATCGACGATGCGCATCGGCTCTCACACGGGGCGCAGAACGCCCTTCTGAAGACGCTTGAGGAGCCAAATGAGACCTCGGTACTCATTCTGGTGACGCATGATGCGGCGGCTCTGCTCGATACGGTACATTCGCGGTTGCAGCGGGTATTATTTTCTCCGGTAACAGAGGAGGAGATGACCGAACTTGGACCATTGGATCATGCGGATCGTTTTCTTCTATCTTTTGGCCGACCGGGAATCGTCGTGAAAGCCCTGCGGGATACGGAAGGATTTTCTACGATGAAGACACTTCTCCGGCGGCTCGTGAATGTACGTGAGCTTTCGGTTTCCGAACGACTCCGTCTGGCGGAAGACCTTGCCCGGGAGAGCACATCGGTTTCGGAGCTGCTCGAATGGCTGGCGTTTTCGGTCCGGAAACGGGCATATGAAGAAGGATATGATCGAATTCGGGGAATATATCGATTTCTGGAAGATATCGTGAAGGCACAGCGCGTCCTGCGTGGCACGCAGGCGAATGTCAGACTGCAATTGGAAAAACTTTTTTTGAGATTCAGGTGAAATAACGGCAGATGTTTGGGATTCGGAAGGCAGCACGAAAGGAACGATCGTCAGTCATTTTCCCGAAAAAGAGGGAACGCCGTTTTGTTCGTGGGAAAGCGGAGCCTGCGACACATCAGCAAAGAGATCGCGCACCCTTTATCCGGAGTTGGCAGATCGTGCTTCTTTGGATTTCATTCGTTCTGGTGTCGGGATATCAAATGTTCTTTTCAGGGATACTGAAGGTGGAGCGGGTATCGATCGAGGGTGCGGGGATATTGACGTCGGAGGAAATCGAACAGGTGGTCCGAGAGGCGCTCGCGGAACGTGCATGGGCGGTGTTTCCCCGGGATAATTTCACGCTGCTTTCGACGAGACGTCTGGAGAGGCGACTTCTCGGTGTTTCTCCCCTGATTCGTCAAGTGACGGTGGAGAAACGGTTTCCTGATACGCTGAATATTTCCCTGTTGGAGAGAGGAAGCTTTCTTTTCTGGTGTTCGGAGGAAGAAAGATGTTTTTTGATAGATGAAGAGGGGGCGTTGCTCGACTGGTCTGGAGCGAGAGAAGAAAAGAGGGTGCCACATCTTTTCCTGGTGGACGAATCGGGGAAGTCGGTATCAGCCGGTGATCACATCATGACATCGGAAATGTTGTCATTCACGAAGGGGGTCCCGCAGGCTTTTTTGGAACAAGCGGGCGTCGTGATACGGGAACATATATTCGTCCCATCGAAGTACGCGAATGAGTTTCGGATCGAGACGGATAAGGGATTTTCCCTTCGGATCAGTACGGAAATTCCGATCGAACAGACTTTGAATACTCTTCGTATCGTCCGTGAAAAAGCGATACCACAGGAGAGGAAATCCGATTTGGTATCAGTCGATCTCCGTATCCCGGGAAAAGCGTTTTATCAGCTTCAGAACGAAATGATGCGGGAAACGACTGTCGTTTCCGGAGGAAGCGAATAGTGTCGAATATCGTCAGATAGCATGAGGATGGGCGCGATGTTCTGGTGGAAAGGAGATTCGGTGTTATGTCCCGATCGTTTCAATATGAAATTGGGAGAGCTTTTCTTTGGCTTCTTTTATGGATCGAGTCTCGGCATTTCTGCCTCGTGCTGTCTGCGTTTCGAGTGCTTCAAGCAGTGCTTCCGCAAGGGGAAGCATTCCCGAAACGAGAGTATTCTTTCGAGAGGGATCGAAACTCTCATCGTCGAGATATCTCTGTAGAAGCTCCACGTGTTTCTCAAACGGCATGCTCCAGTTGTCAGCGGATTCGAAAAGCGTTTTTGCGAGAGGATTTTCGGCACAGAGTTTTGTGATCGCTCCCAGTATGTGTTTTATATCCAGCATTTTTTGTTCAAGTGTTCGTTCCGGTGCCGATTCAGCTGATACGGGAAGCTGTTCGAAAGAAGGGATCATACTCATTAATCTTAGGGTTCAGTTGAGAATATAACGGAAAGAAGCGGGTGAAGCAATTTTTTTTCTAGCGGTATTTCGGAAATCAGCGACCGAGGTCTTCCTGGGTGACATGGAAGATGAAGATGGAGTCGCCGGCCCGGGCGGTCTCGCCGAGATCCCGAAGCCACTCATACCCGCGTTTTCCGGGCGTTTTCGTTTTGTAGATACTCTCCTGAAAGAAAACGGCTGAAATGGCATACCAGCCCGGTTCAGGAGCGTTGTCGGAATGCCAAGGAATGAAGTTGTCTCCGAGATAGAGGGCCGGGTTCGATCCGCCGAAATAATCGAGTCGTATCGGAGCTATCGGACACGCGCTCGGAAGGGATGTTTCGAGGGATGGACAACGGCGATTGTGGTCCTCGATGAAGTCGCGGAGGTGCTTCAGATCCTGTCCCCAATCGTAATTGGAATCGGTCGCGATCATATAGCCGTTTTTGGAACCGCCGGCGAGCATATTGTAGTAGGAGAGATAGCTCGGATAGACGGTAAGCGGAGTGATGAAGAGCAGACCGAAGAAAAGTGCGGCGAGTGGGCGGAGGATATATCCGAGGTGTTCCTTGTTCCGATGATAGAAATCGGCCGCGGTTTTGGCGGTGAGAAGGTAGAGGAACGGGAGAATCGGAAAGAGGTGGCGGAAACCGATATTGAGATTGCCGGTGATGCTGACGAAGGCGTAGAAGAGAATGAAGAATATCGAGAGATATTGGGTGGTACGGTCCTGGAAAGAAGCCGTGAAGGCTGGGAAGAAATCGGAAGCGGGACGGCTCTTGATGGAACGGATGATGCGAAAGAGCGCATATGCTGATGTGATCAGGATAAGGAAGAGGAAAGGGAGTGTTTCCTTCAGGCTGAAGATGACGGGAAAGTAGTATGGTGATGCGACATCGGAGACGGTACCGAGAAAATAGAAGGTATTTCCGCCGGCGACCCGTGAGAAAACCATGAAGACGCCGAGCAGGTAGTGGGCGAGCGGGGCAAGACCGGGTGTTTCCGCGAAGAGGGTGATGGTTTCCCGGGCGAAGACCTTGGCCGGTTTATCCCCGTTGAAAATGAGTTCGGCGTTGGTGATGGTTTTTTCGGCGGGCATGTTCCAGGTATTGAAGGTGTATACGATTGCGATCAGAACGAAACAGATACCGACGGTCACGGCGTATTTTCCGGCATATTCGATAAGGAGCCGGAAGCGGGGATGGCGTGATTTTTCCGTCACGATGACCCCTCGTTTCGTGAGCGCGTAGAGGAGGGTGAAAAGTCCGAAAATAGGGAAAAGAAGGACGGCGGAGAATTTCGTGAGTTCGGCGAGTCCGAGGAAAAGACCGGCAAGGGCGACGTTTTTCCAGTTCGGGTGCTTGAGGAAGTGGAGGAAAAAGTAGAAAGCGAAGAAGAGAAAGGCCGCGATGCCGATATCGGTGGTCACATAGTGTCCGTGGGCGATGGTGTTCGGATCGAAAACGAAGAGAGAGACGGCGATGAGGCCGGCAAGCGTTCCTCCGAGTTCGCGTCCCCAAAGGAAGAGGAAAAGCCCGAGGAGGAGTGCGACCAGAGTGATCGGAAGGCGTGCCCAGAAAAGAATGGCATCACTGTCATTGCAGGCTATGTTCGGATTCGTGCAGTTCATGAAGAGATCTCCGAGCGTCCACTGTTCGTTGATACCGGTCTGCCATTCGGGGGTATCGAGGGGAAATTTCACATTTAGAAAGAGGAGGGGGAGTCCGGCGAGATCCTTGAGGAGCGGCGGGTGTTCTGGATTGAGTCGCATATCCCCATAACGGACATAGCTGTAGGCTGACGGGATATGAGCCTTTTCGTCGAAAGTAGCCGATTCCTGTGAGGAGATGAGGAGTGAAAGTATTCCATAAAAGGTGAGCAGGCTGGCTACTATCCAGGGAGCGTGTCTGTTTAGGTGATGCATAGGAGTGAGGAAGAGGAATGATTAGTTTTTTCGGTAAGAAAAGTGTCGGGGGCTTAGGATCCGGTATCGGCCGGGATGATGACGATCTTAAAGTCTCCTCCTTCTCGGTTCGGACCGTTCATATCGATATGTTCCGTGTACGCTCCTGGAAAGAGATGAGTCAGTCGGTCAGCCTTTTCTGGGTCAAAGTGAGTCATGACGTAGACGGCTGGTCGATGGATGACCGTGTCCGGGGCGACCACCTCGAAATTTTTGGTTTTTCCGTAGGTGAAGAAGTAGACCGGCATGCCAGCGACCGGCAGATGGAAACGATCGCTGTTTCCGCCTCCGTCGATCAAGTAGTATTTATGGACGTCATCCGGGAGTGAGAGGAAGTACCTGGCCATATTGGTGTAGCTTTCGTTGAACGCCTCTCCCATCTTTGGATTTTCGGCGAAGAAGACGAAGTACTTGGCGATGTTCCAGGTGGCGGAAATCGAGAAGGCGAGGAGGAGGAAAGAGAAGATGATGATGCGCAAGCCGGCGGCTCCGTGTTCGGCTTTTCTGGTGAGCCAGAGAACCGGTGCGGCAGCGAAGAGAAAGACCGGTACTTGGGTACCGATGGAACGGAGGGCATGAGGGAGTCCTTCGTTGGTAAGGAATTCCGGTGCGAGCATGACGAAGAATGATCCGAAAAGAAAGGTATCTATGATGAGACGAAAGTCGCGGTCGTGATAACGCAGACGGCGATAGAGGAGTCGGAAGAAGCGGAAGAGGAGCATGCAGAATCCGGTCAGGAAGAAGGCGCCGACGATAGGATCGAGAATCGGATAGGGCGGATAATTGTGTCGCCAATTCTGATCACCGAAGAACGTGTATTTGATGAGGGATGTCGCGAAAGTCTTGATGAGGGTTCCTGGAAGATCGCCGTGATTCACTTCCGGGGAAAAAACGGAGATGTGGGTGGATCGGGATTCGAAATCTTCGGGATGGGAGATGAAGAAATGGAAGAGCATCGGGGCGGCTGCGATGAAGGCACCTAGGATGAAGGTGAGGCCGTGTTTCCAGAAGCGCCGAAGGAAGCGTTCGTATGAAAGCATCAGTGCCGGCAGCAGAAGAATCAGGATGAGCGGTGCGACGCGGAAGGCGATGTAGGTATGGAGCCCGAGACCGAAGATGAGGCCGGCCCAGAGGAAATCAAGTTTTTTCTGGGTGCGCAGGCCCCGGAAGAAAAAATAGAACGAGAATGACAGGAGAAAAGACGTCATGATGGCACGAAAGCCGATACGTGAAAAGTTGATGGCCCAGTAGGAGGTGGCGATCATGAAGGCGGCGGCAAGACCGACGCTGGTGCGATGAAAGAGTTCTCGGCCGAGAAGGAAAAGGCCAAGAACGGTGAGAGTCCCGAAAAGAACGGAGCAGAGCTTGAGTGCCACCATCGTGTTGCCGAAGAGCCAGAGGGAGAGTGCTTGGAGGTTGATGAAAAGTCCTTCGCGGCCGAAATTCGCGGGATAGAAGAGTTCGAATCGATGCGTCTCGAGAGCATGAAGAGCATCGACACCGTTGGCCGCTTCATCGGGGTAGAGGCCGATAGGGATGGATTCGAGATGATAGATGCGGAGAGAGAAGGCGAGGAGAAGGAGTACGGTGAGCGTGAGTACGAGAGGAAAGTGCGATCGAAAGGATTGCCACATAGGGAGGTGTCGAAAGAAAACATCTGAACCTTATCAGAGAATCGATTTCTTTTTTTATTTTTCAACTTGATTATGATAGTATTATACTAAAGTCATCAGCAAAGATGAAGCGATTCGTAAGGACAAATATTTACTTCGCGTATGAATGAAACACAGGAGGTGAATTCGGAGCAGGGAGCAGTTTCGGGAGCGGAAATCAATGCGTCATCCGTGTCGGTTGCTCAGCCGGTTTCAACTACCCAGTCTCCGGCTCCGTCTGAAGTGAAAGAATCGACCATTGATTCGGTTGCGGAATCCGGAAGCGAGGTCCCGACTACCGTTGTGAAGGAATCGGTCCCGACCATCATATCTTCCGGCGGGGTATCGGTCGGTGATATCTGGTCGAACGAAGAGACGTCATTCCGCGTCGATGAAGTGACGTCCGTCGGAGGAGTGAATATCCGTTTTCGAACCCGGGACACCCTGGAGGGTTCGAAATCATCCTTTATCCGGAAAGCCCGGGCCCTGTTTGAAAAGAAAGAGCGCCTTCCGCATGGGGAGTGGTTTTTCGGTTCCGGAGAGGAAATCCGTAAATTCATCGAGCAGAACGGATATCGATTGGAAAAAAGGAAGGAAGAGGAACCTGTGAAAACGGTATAAAAGGTATTTTCGTATGGGAGAAAAGCCATCCATTCAGCATGACAGGCCGTCGAGACAGCGTCCACAGAGGGCTTCCCGTCTCCATGGTCCGAGGCCGGAACATATTGATTCCGACCGACCATCGAGGCGTAGGGTGAGACGTGATTCGTCCGATAATCGGGAGCGTCCATCCGTGGAACGCGCCGACCAGATTTTTGAGGAGATGCTGGGGGTACCGCCGGAGGTCGGTTTGAATTTCACTGATGCGTCCCAGCCGGGTGAGATGTTCGAAATCGTACGGATATTGCCGAACGGAAACCTTGAAATCAGCCAGACCTCTTCTGCCGATGGTAACGGGGGGAATTATGCGGTGAAACGTACCTGGGATGCACCGGAAATGAAGGGAATAGCCGACCAGGAGCTTGGGGCGAACATGAAGAGACTTTCTGTTTTTATATTGAATGAATCGGATATCGATGAGCTGAGAAAGTTTGTATATGGATCAGACCCGGATTCGAAAGAAGAGAACGAAGAAAACACTCTCTCATCGGATGATCACGCGGTAATGGCCGGAAAAGTCTCGGAAGAAGTGATGCTTGGTATGTCGAACGATGTGACTTTGCCGAAACCGGGACGTGTCAAGGGAAAGCAATTTGGCGGAATCACGCCGGGAGAGAATAGTGCCGTCGCCTCTCCGGGTCAGGGTCACGAAGGTGGCGTGGGTGAAAGAGATAACGCAGACATTTTGGCGATTGATGCGCAGGTGCCTGGTGGGAGAAGACGCAGGGGGAAGGGAATTCGAAACCTACCCAAAACAGATGATCAGGATGTCGGGACAATAGAATCTCCGTCCGTCACGACTCCCCCGGCTGCAGATTCGACATCAGCCGTGATTCCGGAAGAAACGTCATCAGTAGTAAATAACGGTACTATAGACCCTATGTCTTCTCCCGAACAGTTTCCGGTTCCAGTAGCAAGAACACAAGAGCATGACAGTCGTGTTCTGACGGGTGTTGTCGAACCATCCGAAACTTCGGGAGCAAATACTCAGCCGCTTTGGAAGGGAGAAGAGATTGAGGATGTCGATTTTGTGGAAGTGGAAAGGCCAATAAAGAATGGACAGGAAGATGGCAAGGGGAGTGATGATCGGTATGCGGATGGGAGCGTGTGGGCGGAAGAATACCTGCAGGAGGCCGATCGAGTGGCTGCCGCGAAGGAGGTTTCTGATAGGGATCCCTCGCCTGCTGTCGTAAGAACGCGGAATCACCCGTTGCATAGTCGGAATACGGATGGCCGATTGAGTGAACGCGGTGGGGAAGCCGAAGGAGCGGAAGATGGTGATGAGGCAGCGCCGGGATCGGAGGAGGAAAATGCAATCTTTGTAACATATGGACGGAAACCGGACGGAGAACCGTTGTCTGACGAAGAACGGGAAACGACTCCGGAAGGGAAGTTGGAGCTGAGAATCAAGGCTCTCACTTCGGCTTGTGATCAGGCCCGTCTGGAATATGTCATGGCGGACAATGAGAGTCGGACGATGATGAGTCGACTGAAAGGAGTCCTCGGTATTTCGGGAAAGGGTATCCAGAATGAAACGCTCGTTCAAAAAAAAGAAGCGTATCAGGCGAAGTTGCGTGAATTGCGCGATCTCCGTTTGGAGTTGGTGAAATTGAAGCATTCAGAACAGACCGAATCGAAAAAAACGAATGCGCCTGAGCTTGGAGAGGAAGATTTGATTGATTTCCCCGCATTTGAAGAAGGGTTTTCGTTGGAAAAAGAACTTGAAGCGGAATTGCGTCACTTCGCTCAGGAGGTGAACATCGGTCTGTATAATGCGTGGACGGAACTCCGATCCGAACAGAAAGGCATCATCGGAAAATTGAAGCAGTTCGGCGAATCGTATAATAAGCTTTCGTGGCAGAAGAAATTGGTCATCGGTATTCCGGTCGCCGGTTTGGCGGTTGCGTCGGGAGCTGGTCTTCTTGGGACGGCGATGGCATCCGCTGCGATCGCGGCCGTGATCGCTCGGCGCGGGGTTGCGGCGGCGGGTATGTTTGCGACAGTCGATGGGGGGTTGCAGAAACTCGCCGAAAGCCGGGCACAGAAAATGGCTGAAAAGATCGTGGTGCAGGGACGGCAGGAAGCGGCTTCGCTTGAAGTGCTGGCTCAGGGTGAAGCGGGTGAAGGTGGGATAGCGGAAGGTGAGGCTCAGGCGTCTCCGGAGGCGGATGCCGAATCTCTCGATGCCAAACTTGAGCGCATGAAGACGTTCATGGATAATCATCTGATTGATTCTCTTGACCAGACGCTTGAGAGCCGGGTACGTGGACAGGATCGGCGTCGTCTCGGTGCGCTGGCAGGAAGCATGGGGGTCGCCTTCGGTCTGCCGTCATTCATGGCATCGGAGACTGGACATGATTTGACTCGTGCCGCTTCGGAGAAAGCCGGCAAAGCAGCATCGTGGGTCGGGGAAACGGTATTCGGGGATGATTATACGCCGGTGAAACCGGATGTCGTGCTAACGGGAGAGACGGCAGGGCAGGCTTCGTCGCCGGATATCCCAGCGAAGGTAGCGGCCGGTTCGGTTCTCGAACAGTCTGTTTCTACGAAAGCGGCTGAATCAGTGGGAAGTATTTCAGGTATTCTTGGAAAAGAAATCACCCTCGTCAAAGGAGATTCGGTCTGGAAATTGGCTGGAAACATGGCCAAGGAACTGGGGGTGAAGGGTGAAGCTGAAAATCTGTATTTTACCGATGCCCTTAAAGATGCCTATCTGGCACGCGGGGGTAATCCGAATATCAAGGCTGGAGCGGTCTTCGATTGGAAAAAATACCTGAGCGCTGAAGATATACAAAAGGCTCTAGAGGCCACGAATAGCCTTACACCGGAACAGAAAGCCTCGATTCTCGCGAACAAGGGAAAGAACATCGCGGCGGCGATAGGAGGCGGTTCCTCGGGTCTCATGGCGGAATCTCCTATCCGGATTATGGATGATGAGGTGACGAAGTATCCGGAAATCCTTGCTCAGGCCAAGGCTCAGGTGAGTGGATCTCCAATCTCGGTTTCAGGAGTGATGGTTGGTGAAAATGATGGGGCAATCCGGCCGTCTACGACGGTGGAGTTCGTAAATGAGGGCAAATACAATCAGTATCGGATAGACGGAGTCCGACCGGATCAACTTGCAAATACGACGGAAGCGCTTCCGGCGACTGCCGAACAAATTTCAAAGATACGTTTCGAAGATTTCACCCGATTGTATGCCCTTTCAAAGGTATCTACAAGTGGCACCCTTGAATTCAACGGCATGGTCGTAAGCGCGGATGGAGTGCATGCTTTGGGAAAATTTCTTGAGGGATTGGTGGATGATTCGGGTCAACAGCCTGTAATGCAGGCTTTTGAGAAAAATCCGAATATCACCCTTGGGGAACTCCTGAAGATGTACGGAGCGAATGGAAGCGAGATCTTTCCGAGAGCTGAAAGCGCTCCTGGTTCATTGAGTGGTTCCGGAACCACGGTCGAGTCAACTTCGCAAACCGAGATGTCGCCGGTTGGTGGGTTCGAATCAAAACCGAATGTTTCGGGCATAGGGCCGATCAACCTGATGGAACTCCAGTTTGCCGAGCAGAAGCTGCAATCCGGACCAGCTGCTGAGTTGACCTTGCGTCAGCTTGCAGAGTCCACAAGGGACCCGAGTAAGATACCGGTCGGGTTGACACCGGAAGATATCACCAAGATCAAGAGGCTTTTGGTGAGAGTTCCGGGGACGAATACGGGAACCTTCATATTGCAGAATGGGAATATGACCGTCGGGCAATTCATTCGGGAAAATATACGTACGCGTATACCGAGATCGGGAAGCACGTCGATATAAGAAAGGGAAATTAAATCATCAAGAGAAAGATTATGGATTACGGAGCGATACTCAATCAATTGGCCGATGAGCTCGGTTTCGGGAAGCTTGACGAGGCTCGGAAGAATGAACTGATCACTAAGATGGGCGAGGCGCTTTTGAAGCGGATTCTCTTGGAGACTTTCGATCGGCTCGGAGCGGGGGGGACCAAGGAATATGACGAGCTTATCGACCGGAACGCTTCTCAGGAAGAGATTACCGCTTTCCTGAAGGGACGGATTCCTGATTACGAGGATATGATCATGAAGGTGGTCACGGAATTCAAGGATCAGATGAAGCAGGAATTCATTTAAACGTTTCGAAATGTATGCCGGAAGAATTACGTCCGATCGGAGAGTTGCCCGATACTCCGGTTTCTTTGAAGGAGAGTTCGGGGAAGGCGATTCCTTCACAAATATCGGAGTCTCCTTCGGTTGGGGCGGAAAGCGAGAGAGGAACGGAATGGAAGCGGGAAAAAGAGACAAATCAGTTTGCTGAGATTCTGAACAAGGCGGTACCGGTGCTCGGGACTGCCGGATCCGCAGGAAACGCGACGGATGATGCCCGAAACCTTTCCTTGTTGGCGGATATCGAAAGCCAGGTGACTCGACTGCTCGATCTGGCGACGCAGAAGGGAATTCCGCATGCCGTGCATGTGGCGCAGAAAATGAAGAATTATTATCTTTTGGATCGGATGCATGATGAGATGGTGGACAAGTTTTATCAGGGTCTGGTCGAGAAAGGATTGGTAGGAAAAGATTGATACATCGGATTCGCAAACAAACATACAATATGTCCGGTTTTGACTTCAATATCCTTCTGATACCGCTTCTCGGTATATTCGGTATTCTCTCTTTCTTTTCGGGTGGATTTCTTATCATTCGAAGTGTTCTCCGTTTTCGTATCTCGGTAAGTCAGTCCATGCAGATGGATCTGGAAATGGTCAAGGTGTCTCGGATCAAGCGGAATCAGGAGACGCAGCAGAATCAGAATGCGGATGCTTGGCGAGAGGAAATCGTCGCGATGGAACAATTCCTGACCTCCCTTTCGTCTCTCAAATGGAAAGCGAGTTCCTGGAAACAGTGGTTCTATCGGATGCCGAATATCGTGCTTGAGATCGCCAACCCATCGGATAGCGAGGAGATATTTTTCTATATATCCATGCCGAAACGGTTCCGGGAGAATATCGAGAAGCAGCTGCACAGTTTTTTTCCGAACGCGGTCATCGAGAAAGTTTCCGATTATACGGTATTTTCCCCCAAGAGCGCGACAGCGGTCGCGGTTCTTGGTCTTTCAAGGAATCATGCGCTTCCGCTTCGGACGTATCGGGGTATCGGAGTCGATCCCCTGAGCGAGATGTCGAATGCCCTAAGTCGTCTGAATACCGAAGCCGAAGGTGCGGCCATCCAGATCGTGCTTGCGCCTGCGCCGAGCGGTTGGCGGTCCTCGGGACACGAGATCGCACAGAAGATGCAGGGTGGGAAGCGCCTCAGGGACGCACAGGGGGATTCTTTGATGAAGGACGCCGGAAAGGAGATCGGGAAAGGAATGGTCAGCGTTCTTTCGGGCGGGAACACATCCTCTTCGCAGAATGATTTGTCGGAAAAACAGGTTGCTTTGACACCGGAAGAGCAGGATCTCGTGAAGGCCATCGATAGTAAGGCGAACAAAGCGGCTTTTTCGGCGAATATACGACTTGTGGCTACGGCTGAGACGCATGAGCGGGCGGCGGAAATACTGTCACACATGGAAAACGCCTTCGGTCAATTCGAGAATCCGGAAGTGAATCTTTTCAGGGTGCTTCGTCGGGTGAAGGAAAAGCGGGCGGTATTCGAATATATCTTTCGGACCTTCGATGAGGAAGATGCGAGCATACTCGGAGTCGAAGAGGTATCGAGCATCTTTCATTTTCCTATTTCGACCACCGAGACGCCGAAGATCAAATGGCTGAAAGCCGGGGCCGCGCCGCCACCGATCAATATTCCGACAGAGGGACTACTTATGGGGTACAACGACTATCGTGGTACGAAGACGGAAATCCGCATCACTGATAATGATCGGCGTCGCCACCTGTACGCGATCGGTCAGACCGGTGCCGGAAAATCGAATTTCCTGCAGGAAATGGCGAAGAAGGATGCGATAAGCGGCAAGGGGTTTTGCTTCATCGATCCGCACGGAGACGCCATCGAGGATATACTGACCGCGATACCGAAGGAACGGGCTGAAGATGTCATCGTTTTCGATCCGGCGGATGTCGAACGTCCGATCGGCATCAATATGCTCGAGTTCGATCCGGCACATCCCGAGCAGAAGACGTTCATCATCAACGAGATGATCGGCATATTCGATCAGCTGTATGATCTCAAGGCGACCGGTGGTCCGATGTTTGAACAGTATATGCGGAACGCCATGCTTCTGATCATGGAGCATCCGGAGAGCGGCTCGACCCTGATGGAGATTTCGAAGGTTCTGTCGGACGAGGATTTTCGGCGTTTCAAACTCGATCACTGTACGAATCCTATCGTGAGGGATTTCTGGCTGAAGGAAGCGGAGAAGGCCGGTGGCGAGGCGGCTCTCGCCAATATGGTTCCCTATATCACCTCGAAGCTGACGGCATTCATCTCGAACGATATCATGCGACCGATTATCGCTCAGCAGAAGAGCGCGCTCAATTTCCGTGAAATCATGGACGGTGGGAAAATCCTTTTGATCAACCTCTCCAAGGGAAAGATCGGAGAGATCAATGCGCGGTTGCTTGGTATGGTCATCGTGGGGCGTCTGCTCATGGCAGCTCTCTCTCGGGTCGATATGGCGGAAAGCGAGCGTAAGGACTTCTATCTGTACTTGGATGAGTTCCAGAATGTCACCACGAATTCGGTCGCGCAGATCTTGTCGGAAGCGCGGAAATACCGGCTTTGTCTCATTCTCGCACATCAGTTCATCGCGCAACTCAAAGAAGAGATTTCCAAGGCGGTTTTCGGGAATGTCGGAAGTATGGTGGCTTTCCGTGTCGGTCCGGAGGATGGGGAATTTTTGGAGAAACAGTTTTCACCGATTTTCAGTGCCAATGACCTGATGAATGTGGATAATTATCACTGTTTTGCCCGCATTTTGATGAATGGAGAGCTTACGAAGCCTTTCAATATGAAGACGTATGCTCCGACGAAGGGGAATCAGGAAATCGCAAATGCCCTGAAAGAGCTTTCAAGGTTTCGCTTCGGTCGCGATGCTGTGACGGTGAATCGGGAAATTATGGATCGGGTGAAACTGGCTGAAGGCGTCTCAATGTGATTTTTGGAAAGGCAGAAGGCCGGAGGAAATTCCTCCGGCCTTCTGCGTTTTCTGGGGAATCAGGGGAGCGTACTTTCCAGTGTTTCGGTGGGAGTGGAGATGAGCACGGTTTGTCCATGAAGAGCGAGACTGGTTGCATCCTTGAGTGAGTCCGAGAAATACTGGTTTTCGATGTGTCCATTGGTGGTATTCCAGACAATGAGACGATGATTCGTATTGTCAAGTCCGATAAGAAGGGGGTTTTCGGGTTCAACCGCGAGCACGAGCCGATCCGGTATGACGCTCGGTGCATCGAATGTGAGATCGACTTTTCCTCGAGAGTAGCGGGTAAGTATCGATCGGGAAAAGACGAAGATGTTCTCGTTCAAGGTGAATGAGGCGTTCTGATCCGGGGAGAGATCTTGTTTGAACCAGGGAACCCCTTCACCGAATCCGCCTTGGACGCGAGGAAATCGGGTGAGTGTCGTGCCATCCGCGCTGAGGGTGTAGAGATAGGTGAGATAAGCGCCTATCCGACCGACAGAAGAGGAATCTTGCGGGAGTATATTGGAAGCGAATGTTCTGCTTATCGGACTGATCGTCATGAGGGATCCGGTATCGGTGAGAAAGAAAAGGAGGTGGAGATCTTGCATGGCCGTGACCGTTTTCGGTGTTCCGACTCCGTCCGGGAGGGGGATTGAAAGTTGTTTTGATGGAATTTCGACGGTCGTCCGGGTAACGATGACCGGATCATCATCGATATATGTCGAAGCGATCGTGTCTGAGTTTCTCAGGAGTACCCGAGGAAGAGGCAGATCTTTCGCTCGTGTCTCCTGACTTCGGAGAGAATCCGATGGGAGAGGGGTAAGCTCCGGTGCGGGAGAGGTTTTTTCCGGTGCGGGAGAGAGCGTTTCCGGAGAAAGAAAGTTCCAGAGGAAAATACCGGGAACAGTGAGGCTTATAAGGACGAGAATGATTCGTCCTTTGATCGGGAGGCGAGAGAAGAGGGAATGGAGGTGACTCAGGATATCGGAGACGGCGTTTCGTGTTTTCACGAGAGCGATCGGAGAGAAGATTCGGATTAGACGGGTAAGGGATCGGAGATGTGACCCGAGGATTTCCCGTATGGGCGTAAGTGTCAACTGAGCCTGTAACTCCCGATCGTTTTCGGTGTGGCGGACGGATTCCGGGAATGATGTGGGTCGAAAGGATGTCTTCTGGAGGGGGATGCTCTCCGGTGATTTCTGTACGGGAGTTTGTTTCGGACCTGTTTTTCGGGAGAGGTATTTGACTGATGATTCGGTGAGAAGAGTAAAGGTTCCCTGGGTCCGATTTGTCGCGGCGAGCCAGAAGAATTTCGTCTTCAATGAAGTAGACCGGAGTAATCGGAGAAGTTCTCGCCAGCCCTCCTTGCTTGCTTTCTGGCTGAAATAGAAGAATGATTCGGAATACCGGATAATACGCGACGGTTCAGGAGAAAGTTCCTTGTGGTCTCCCTGGACGTAGATGTGACCGGTTTTGGTATCAGTGTATTCCGGTTCGGGAGAAGTGTCCTGTCGAGCATGTTCCTCCGAGAGTGCGGTGGCGATACTTTCTTGGCGTTGTTTCTCGAAGGCGGTTTCGGAGAAGTAATTCGGAGGAGAGGATTTTTTTCCGGAGGTTTTCCTTGCTATTTGAGTAGAAAGTTCCGGTTGCGGGAGGGCCTCTTCGATATCGACTATGATAGCCCCGCCGCGTTCGAGCTTATTGATCATGGCTGTGCGGAGGAATTGACTCAGTCTTTCTTGGCTCATTTGTTCCGCGTGCCGTTCCAGGATGGGTTCGCTGATAATCTCGATCGCCTTGGGGAGCAGGAAGAGGAGTCGGTCTCCGGGGATGAGCTGTCCGCTTGAGATTTCGATGAAGGTTTTGATGGGTCGATCGGCGGCTTCGGGAGAAGCCAGACCTTCGCTGATGTGCGAAAGGGAACCGTTGCGAGCAAGGTAGATTCTCCCGTCTCCGGCAGCGGAAAGGTGGACGGTATTCTTTTCCAATACGGCGATGGTGCCATGGAATTTTCCGAGCCAACGGATATTGCCGTGCTTGACGATTTCGGCGAGGGCGACATTGATCTTGTGGAGCGCCGCTTCGAAGCTCTCGACGACTTCCCGTCGTGGATTGCAGAAGTATTCGTTTTTGGCTACGGAAAAGAGAAAGTTGACGATGTATTTCGAGTCTTCGCTCGTGTCTTCGATCTCGAATACGCCAAGCAATGTCCCGAGCGTGGCGCTCGCGACATTGTCACCTTCGTGACGAAAAATCTTTATGAAATGCTCGGCATCGCGTCCGCGCGTCGCCTGAATCTGGGATATGATGCGGACATTCTCCCGAAAATCGTTGGGTTTCTCTCTTTTTCTCTCTTTCATAGCTCCATTTGTCCAGTATAGCATAAAATTCGGCTCGTATCTGGGCTTAAAGATGGTATTTTTCGTTGACTTTTCTTCAAACTCTGCCGTATACTTCAAGGATAGCGCTCTGTAATCCTTTTATTCTCCGGAAGCTATGTCTCTTGCTTTATTCGATGCGATGTTTGGATCGAAAGCTCGTGCTCGAGTGATTCGCTTCTTTCTTCTGAATACCGAAGGTGAGCATTCCGTGCTCGACGTCACCGCGAAGATCATGCTCCCGCGGGCCGATGTGGCGCGGGAAGTCGCCAAGCTGACCAAACTTCGCATGATTACGGAAAAGTTGCGGAAAGGGAAGAAGCTGTATGTGACGAATACGGAATTTCCGTTCTATACGGAACTGAAGAGTCTGGCTTCCAAGCTCAATGTGCATGCGCAGTCCCAGGTCTTCAAGAAGTTGCGGGGAATCGGCGAAGTCAAGCTGCTTCTTATAAGCGGGCTTTTCTTGAATTATTCGAGAAGCAAGGTGGATATGATACTCGTGGTCAATAATGTCAATCGGACGAAGCTTCGTCATGCGATACAGTATCTCGAAGCCGAAGTGGGGAAAGAGATACAGTTCGTGTTGATGAATTCCGAAGAGCTGCACTACCGCCTCAACATGTTGGATCGTTTCTTCGTCGAGTTCCTTGAAGGTCCGTATGAGGAAGTCGTCAACAAGGTTCCGGAACTGAAGCGCTTTATCGCAGGGGTGCGAAAATAATTCCCTCTGATCGAAAAGATATGGAATTCTGGGGAGTATTGCTTATCGGGGTTCTTCTCGGTGTCGGTTTCTTTTTCCTGTTGTCCCGTCAGAAGGGTACGTTCCGGGGGGATGGGCAACAGGAAGTGACCCGGCGTATAGAGTCGCTTGACAGACGTTTCGATGAACGATTGGATCGGATGGCACAGGTGATCAACCATCAATTGCACGGGTTTCAGAATCTTCTGGACAGCCGGTTGTCCGACAACACGATGCACCTCGATAAGCGGCTCGACACGGCGGCACGCTCCTTCGTGGAGGTCCGGGAACGACTGGCTCAGGTCGATCAGGTGAATCGACAGATTCTTGAAGTGAGCAAGGATGTCGCTTCGCTCCAGGAGATTCTTACGGCACCGAAGATACGTGGCGGATTTGGTGAAATGATGCTGTACGATCTCCTCGAGAAGATGCTGCCAAAGGAATACTACGTCACGCAGCATACGTTTCGGAGCGGAGACACCGTCGATGCGCTTATCCGGTTGAAGGGTGGCGATATCAGTGTCGATTCGAAATTCCCCCTCGAGAATTTCAAGCGTTTGCTCGGAGCGGCCACGGATGATGATCGGCGTTCGGCTCGGCGCCAGTTCCTGAACGATGTCAAAAAGCATGTCGATGCCATCACGACGAAATACATTCTGCCGAACGAAGGGACGCTTGATATAGCACTCATGTATATCCCCGCCGAAAATGTCTATTATGAGATGATCATCAAGGATGATGAAGAACAGGGATTGCTCTCGTATCTTACCGAAAGGCGGGTGATTCCGGTGTCACCGAATTCATTTTATGCGTATCTCAAGATCATCCTCTTCGGTCTTCAGGGGATGAGTATCGAGAAGCGCGCCCAGGAAATCATGGGACAATTGGGGAAGCTTATGCAGAGTCATGACCGATTCGCGAAGGAATTCGAGGTACTCGGAGGACATCTCGGGAATGCTCGGAAGAAGTATGAGGATGCCGAGCGGATGCTGGATCGTTTCGGGGACGAACTTATTCGCGTACACGGAGGACACGAAGAAGCTCCCCGGTTGGGAGGGAATTCTCAGATGGAGACATAAGTATGGATATACTGCTGCGCGGAAAATCGGTTTTGGAAAGCGAGGAATCCCTCTCAAAAATCGGGGAGGGAAAGACGTTTTTTGAAAATAGCATCGTCCGATCGCTACTGCTCTTGCAGTCGGTCCTTCTGGTGTTGCTCTCCGGCTTATTCGTTTTCTTTCTTCGGCCATCGGATTCGCTCACGGTGCTTCATTACAATGTATATTTCGGTGTCGACCTGCTCGGTTCTTGGTGGCAGCCCGTCATACTTCCGGGAGTGGTTCTCGTATTCGTTCTCGTGAATCTTTTGTTGTCGTATCGGTTCTACGCAAGGCGTCGGGAGCGTATCGCGGCATATCTGCTGCTTTTAGGATCCGTGATGTTACTTTCGGGTATCGGGCTGGGTTGTGTTTCGGTGTTTTATATCAACTATTGAATGACATTCCTGGGAGGGGGGATCTCTACGAGAGATGGCTATGTCGGAATTCTTTTTGAAACCGTTCATACTTGCTTTCGGAACGACTACGTCCGTTTTGCTCATATTTTTTTCGATTGTCCGTTGGTCCCGATGGCTTCGGAAGTATGAGAAATTTTGGTTCCGTTTCGGTGGAGTCGCCATTCTTCTCGGATTTCTTTCTTCTTTGCTTCTTGATGGGCGAGTGGTGATGACCCTTCCTCTATGGGGCTTCGCTTTCGGTACGCTCGTACTTTTCGGATTCAGTCTCTGGGATGATCTTTTCAGTCTTTCCTGGCGGACGCAGATCTTTTTTCAGATCGCGCTTGGGCTTATCCTGTTTCTTTTCAATGTGCGTATCCTTTTCGTGACGAATCCTTTCGGCGGGGTGTGGTCATTCGCTTCGGAAGTATCGTTATTTCCGGTATTCGTCGTCGGTCTCGGGTGGCTGCTTCTTGTGATGAATGCCCTGAACTGGCTTGATGGTTCCGATGGATTATGCGGCGGTATTTCTTTTATCGCACTCATTACGATCTTCTTTCTCGCCTTGAAACCCGAAGTGAATCAGCCGGCCTTCGCCATCATCGCGGCCGGCGCCTCCGGTGCCGTACTCGGATTCCTGCTTTTCAATCTGCCGCCTGCCCGTATCTTTGCCGGGACGAGCGGTTCCATGTTTCTCGGATTCCTACTCGTTTTCCTTTCGACGGCAGCCGGAACCAAAATTGCCACCGCATTATTGGTCCTGATGCTTCCTGTGGCGGATTCACTTCTTGTCATTGCGGAGCGATTCATGTCCGGAGCATCGATTTTCGAGAGGGATCAGCGTCATCTCCATCACAAACTTTCTTCTCTCGGTTGGTCGCGAAACCGGATTACCGTTCTCTTGCTCCTGTTTACCGCATTGGTCGCGTATTTGGCGCTTCAGACAAGGGCCGAGGGAAAGCTCTTCGTTCTCGTCTTCTCTTTCATTTCGGTTATCCTGTTCTCTTTCCTGATGACAAGGAGGGTTCGGAATGTCCGATAGGGTGAACGGCGGAAGGTATCCCGGATGTGAGTATGAATACGCAAAAATCCCGGGAGTTTCCGGGATTTTTGCTCCTAAGAAGGAACAAGGGGAAGGACTGAACATGATATTCCTAGCGATAAGCCGCGACACGGGCGGAATATTTCTTCAAGTTGTTCAATTGATGGCTATTGAGCGTTTTTGATTGTGCGATAGCTTCATTGATCAAGCTTTTCGAAAATTCGACGGATGTGCCGACGCGAACCTGTTTCTGCGCGACGTGCTTTCGGAGATAGTCTTCGATATAGATCTTGTGTTCCGAAGTCAGTGATGAATCCGGATTCTTCTCGAGAGAATTCGCGAGCGCACGACGTGCGAGATGGGTGGTTCCTTCTCCTGAGAGAGCAGTCTCGACGAAGGAATCCTCGGTCTCGCGTGACATTTCAGCCGGAGCTTCAGACACGGCTTTCTTCGTTTCCGGAGAGGCATCAGTATCATCCGATACGGAAACATCAGCATTGCTATCGTTTTCAGACATCTCTGCCGAATCGATCTCGTCGGTTGATACGGTATCCGTCCGCTGTGAATAGGAATAAATACCGAGTGCGATCGCTCCGACGATGAATACGCTGACGATGATCCGAAGATTTTCCTGGAACCAGGTACCGACTTCGCTGGAAGAAGTTTCCTCGAAGAGCGGATCGTCCTCATCTCTGTTCAATGATTCATTCATAGTTTCTTTTCACCTCTCTTTCTAGTGTTATCTTTTTTTAAATGACTGCTTGCGTTGAAGCGACTGGCGGCTCGGGGTATCCGGCGAGTCCGGGTCAGAGCCAATCGACCCCCTTCTTTGTATAGTAGATTTCCGGTATACGGGTGTCAACTGGACAGGGGCGTATCTTTATGGCTGATATGAAGGTTTTCGGGTATTTTTCCGGTATCAGGTGACGGAAGTGCCTTAGGAATCCATAATCGGAGTTTTTTTTGGTGTTTCGAGCAGGAGAGGTATCCTTTTCGGATTTCTTGGTTCGTGTCGGGTTTTCGTTTTCTTGAGATGGATCGGAAAGCGAATGGTTCGAGAAGATCGGGAAACGTTTTCTTCATATGGAAAGGATGTTTTCATGAATCATGATGAGGAGTTTCATGATGGAAAAAAAGATTCGTCGGATGCGAATGGACAATTGATATGTCCGCTCTCTATTCGTTCGGTGTAAGAATATTTTTTACATGAATTATTCTTGACATGAATAAAAAACACTTTGTTTTTTTTAAAAAAAATATTATAATGAAATTGCATGAAGAATTTTCGTGCTCGCACAAACAACAACAAAAAAATGTTGTGTGCCATAACCAGTTTCCGTGTCATGGTCAGTCATGTGGCACGGTGATATATGGAAGGAGGTGAACATTATGGCAGCCAAGAAAACAGCAAAGAAGGCCGTAAAGAAGACCGTGAAGAAGGCGGTAAAGAAGGCAGTAAAGAAGACCGCGAAGAAGCGCCAGTAGTCTTTGT
>JAYRFE010000099.1:0-3094 GCA_041908545.1 Candidatus Moraniibacteriota bacterium | reverse complement strand
GGCATCAGAAAAAGCTTGCCTTCCCGTTCCGATCACATCAGTATTATCGAACAGATTCTGATATGCAAGCCTTTCTCAGCATAGGAAATTGAAGTGTGGCTGTCAATCAGATATACTGTATGAGTGCAGAAAAACTTCTCTCCCCGTGATAATGTAATATGTCTCAAATTTTAGGATTTGTCAATCAGAAGGGCGGTGTCGGGAAAACGACATCGACGATTAACGTGGCCCGTTATCTGGCTGAATTCGGTAAGCGCGTATTGTTGGTCGATTTGGATCCGCAAGGGAATGCTTCTTCGGGTCTCGGTATCGAGAAGGAAGGGATCGAGAAAAACCTCTATCATGCGATGATCATGGGCGCACCGCCTCAGGAAATCATTTATGCGACCGACACGGAAGGATTGCATATCATTCCGGCTGCGCAGGATCTGGCGGGAGCGGAAATCGAGATGATTCATCTGGACGGGCGCGAGTTCCGGCTGCACAATGTCTTGCGGGTTTTGCGGCCGCACTATGACTATATACTTATAGATAGCCCGCCTTCACTCGGCCTCTTGACTATCAATGGTCTGGTCGCGAGCGATGGTGTAATCGTTCCGGTACAGACCGAATACTACGCGCTTGAAGGATTGTCGCAGCTGCTCGGGACCATCGATCTGGTCCGGGAACGTCTGCAGCCCGAATTGAAAATTTTCGGAGCTCTCCTGACCTTGTATGATCGACGGAATCGTCTGGCCCGACAGGTAGTCAACGAGGTCCGTGCGCATTTCCCGGGGCCGGTATTCGAAAATGTCATCCCTCGCTCGGTCCGTCTCGCCGAGGCTCCGTCATTCGGAAAGTCCATTCTCGATTTCGATGCCTTTTCCAAAGGAGCCCGCGCCTATAAGGGGGTGGCACGTGAAATCATCGCTCGGGAACTGCCCGTGGAGACGGAAGAAGAGTGAATGGTGGACGGTATCGGATGATTCGGGGGAGTTGATGATTCGGTCATTCCGATCTAAGATAAGAGCAATCCTCTGGGGAGTAAAAGAAAAAATATGGCACAGCAATATGGGTTAGGGCGCGGACTTTCTTCGCTCATTCCACCGAAAAAACCGGATATGTCGGGCGTTTCTCAAAATGCGGCAGGGAGTCAGGGCGCGAATTCCTCCGTTTCATCACCGCAGCCTGTCGTGAAGCAGTCGGCTTCCCAATCACCTTTCGTCATCAATCCGGTACAGCGGGCGGGTATGCCGGAAGCGGACTCCCCGGTCGTTCCGAAAGTCGTTTCCCGGGTGGAACCGGTCGTATCTTCCCGTCCGGAAGTCGTTCTGCCATCGGAAGAGGTGATTCCGGAGAAGTCAGCAGTCTCGGTACCCCCCGTTTCCGTTGTGCCCACTCCCTCATCTCTTCGCACACGTTTCGACCAAGGAAGTATCACGAACGCACCGCTTCACAAAATCGTCCCGAATCCGGAGCAGCCTCGGGCTCGATTCGATAAGGAGAAATTGGCCGAATTGGCACAATCCATCAAAGAGCACGGCATACTTCAGCCGCTTGTCGTCACACGGAGCGGAGATGGGTATGAGCTCATTGCCGGTGAGCGTCGATTGCAGGCAGCGAAACTTGCGGGACTGACGGAAGTACCGGTCATCGTCCGAAGCGCGGATGAGCGAACCAAGCTTGAGCTCGCCATTATCGAAAATACTCAGCGACACAACCTGAATCCGATCGAAGAGGCCAAGGCATATCTCCGTTTGATGGAGGAGTACGGATTGCATCAGGAAGAAGTTGCAAAGAAAATGGGTAAGAGTCGGAGTCTCGTGGCGAATACGGTTCGGTTGTTGCATCTTCCGGTCGAGATTCAGCGCGCTTTGATCGAAGGGAAGATTTCCGAAGGGCATGCCAAGGCACTGCTCAGTATCGAGAATCCGGAAAAACAGCGGGCACTTTTCGAAATGATTCTGAAGTCCGGATTGACTGTCCGCGAGACGGAGGTGGAAGCTCGGTCGGTCTCGGTGCGTCCGCACGTGCGGAGTGAAGCGGCCATTCCGCCGGAATTTTCGGAACGTTTGGAAAAGCTGCGTGAGAAATTGGGGACGCGGGTCAGACTCTCGCCGGCCGGTCAAGGAGGGAAAATCGTCATCGAATATTACTCCTCGGAAGAGCTTCAGGGACTTTTCCAGCGTTTTGGCCTGTAGTTTTCCAGGCATACGCATTACACGCTTCGTCTTGAAAGATGGAGCGTGTTTTTTGGGAAACCTTTCGAGTTTTTAGGTTGATCCCGTATCGATTGTCAGCGTTTTTCTTCCGGGAGCTGAGAGAGGAGTTCTTTCATATTTTGGGAGAGTGTTTCCCGATCGGCGACAAGGAGCGCATCTTCCGTATCGACGATGACGATATCCCGGAGTCCGGCGGTCACGATGAGACGTTTCCCCCCGTGAATGAAACAGTTTTTGCTTGCGAGGTCGATATGTGGACCGCGTACGATTTGGTCTGTCAGGTGTCGTTCCGAGAGGAAGGCGTAGA
The DNA here is from genome assembly GCA_041908545.1 of Candidatus Moraniibacteriota bacterium. Lineage (GTDB taxonomy): Bacteria > Patescibacteriota > Minisyncoccia > Moranbacterales > UBA1568 > JAGOSP01. The sequence goes on along the minus strand of JAYRFE010000099.1, from coordinate 586 downwards.
GGGTATGCCAGCCGCCGATGTCATTCCATTCGAGCGTCGTCGGGATGACGAAGCGCTTTTTTTCCGGGAGACGTTCCGCGAGTATCGTGTCTATCGGAGCGGACTGGACGGTTGAGAAAAGTTCCATCAGGCGTTCGTTCGAGAGCGTCCCTTCCGCGAGGGCCTCGGAGAGGTTGTCGGCAAAAGAAAGAAATTCCGGGGCGTATTCCGATACCCACTTCCGGACTGCTGCGGCTCGAAAAATGAAATACCCGGCATTCCAGAGGTATTCCCAGGAGGCGAGATATTGTTCTGCGGTGGCCCGGTCCGGTTTTTCCTTGAAAGTATCGATGCGGAAGACGCGGTTTTGTTCGGTTTGTGATACTTCCTCTCCCATACGGATGTAGCCGTAGTTGGTGTCGGGCTTTGTCGGGTTGATGCCGATCGTCGTGAGGGCGTCGGGATTGGATTCGATGATTTCGAAAGCGAGATCGATGGCGCGGGTGAATTCTTCCGGATTCTCGATGGCGTGGTCGGAAGCGAGCGTAGCGACAAGGGCATCGGGGTCCTGGTGTGCGAGGACGGCAGCGATATAGATGATGGCCGG
>JAYRFE010000098.1:0-2286 GCA_041908545.1 Candidatus Moraniibacteriota bacterium | reverse complement strand
CGGCAGACCGAGCGAGGTCATGATGCTCTTCATCTTGTCTCCTCCGAAACGCCGCATGAGCTCATCCTCAAGTGAGACGTAAAATTGTGTCTCACCCGGATCGCCCTGCCGGCCGGCCCGACCGCGCAGCTGATTGTCGATACGACGCGCTTCATGACGCTCGGTACCAATAATCACGAGTCCTCCGAGTTCGCGCACGCCTTCACCAAGCTTGATGTCCGTACCGCGACCGGCCATATTGGTAGCGATGGTCACCGAACCCCGCTGCCCGGCTCCGGCGATGATCGCCGCCTCCCGCTCATGGTTCTTCGCGTTCAGGACCTGATGCGCCACCCCCTGACGTTCCAAGAGTGCCGCCAGGTATTCGGATTTCTCGATCGCGACCGTACCCACGAGCACCGGCTGCCCCTTCGCCCTGAGTTCCTTCACCCGATCGGCAATCGCCTGGAATTTTGCCTCCTCGGTCTTATACACGATATCCGGCAGATCCCGACGGATCATCGAACGATGCGTCGGCACTTCGACGACATCCAGTTTGTATACCTTGAAGAATTCCTCAGCCGAGGTGGTCGCAGTTCCGGTCATACCGGCAATCTTCCGATACAGGCGGAAATAGTTCTGAAAAGTGATCGTAGCCAATGTCCGGGACTCTTTCTGCACCGTCACGTGTTCCTTGGCCTCGATCGCCTGATGCAGGCCTTCGCTGTATCGGCGTCCCGGCATGAGCCGTCCCGTGAAGTCATCGACGATGATCACTTCGCCGTCCTTGACCACATAGTCGCGATCGCGTTTGAAAATGACCTCGGCCTTGAGCGACTGCTCGAGATGATGGACATACTGGACATTGCCCGAGGCATAGATATTCCCCATACCAAGCAATTTTTCCACCGAATCCATACCCTCATCGGTAAGCGTCACCACTTTCATCTTCTCATCCACCGTATAGTCCTTCCCCGCCTGCAACCGCGGAATAATCCGCGCGAATTGTTCATACAACTTAGTCGACTCGGTATCGGGAGCGGAAATGATGAGCGGCGTCCGGGCTTCATCGATCAAGATCGAGTCGACTTCGTCCACGATCGCGTAGTGCAGTTCGCGCTGCGCCATCTCGGAGATGTCCGAGACCATATTGTCACGCAGGAAATCGAAACCGAATTCGTTGTTGGTCCCATAGGTGATATCCGTCTGATAGGCCTCCCGGCGCGTGATCGGGATGAGATTTTCCATCTCGATGCTCACCGCATCGGTATCGGTCACGTGCGGTTCGAATCGGAAGGAAGTCCCCTGATGGCAGATGCACGAGGTCGAAAGCCCGAGAAACGCATAGATGCGTCCCATCCAGTTCGCATCACGCTTGGCGAGATAGTCGTTGACCGTGATGACATGGACGCCCTTCCCTTCGAGCGCATTCAGATACACCGGCAAAGTCGAGGTCAAGGTCTTCCCTTCACCGGTTTTCATTTCCGCGATCTTCCCCTGATGCAGGACAATGCCACCGAGAAGCTGGACACCATAGTGTCGCTCACCGATGACGCGCTTTGCTGCCTCGCGCACCGTCGCGAAGGCTTCCGGGAGCAAATCCTCCAGAGTTTCTCCTTTTGTCAGACGATCACGAAATTCAAGCGTCTTCTTTTGAAGCGCCTCATCCGAAAGCGCTTCGAAAGTCGGGGAGAGACGATCGATCGCTTCCGCCATCGGTTTGAGTTTTCCGATCACCCGCTCATTCGAACCGAACAATTTCTGGAGAAAAGACATAGGAGTTTCCTTCATTAAAGCCAAATGTCTGACTATTCTACCACCCAAGATCCCGCCAGTCAAAAAAGAAAAAACGGATCGGCTACTGTTCAACCTTCCCGTCTCTCCGGTTATATTCACAATCTCTCTTCGGAAATCGATTTCAATTCTATCTCCCTCCTCTTATTTGGTCCTTATCATCAAGAAGAATCGAGAGGAGTTCATTACGACCTTCACCGGTCTTGGCGGAATAACGGACGACGGTCGCCTCAGGAAACATCGTACGCAGCGTGAGCACATTCTTCGTCACGTCATTCCGTTTCCCCTTGTCAGCCTTGTTGGCGACCAAAACGATCCGGTGTCCCGTGTCCGCGAGCAGCGCATACGTCGCATGATCGGAATCCTTGAGTCCGATTTCGGCATCCACGATGAGGACGAAACAGCGGAACGGGACCCCGGATTCGCCGACGAACCACGAAATCTGCTTACCAAGCTTCTCCTGTCGGTCCCGGGACAGTTTGGCGAAACCGTATCCTGGCAAGTCGACGAAGT
>JAYRFE010000097.1:0-3345 GCA_041908545.1 Candidatus Moraniibacteriota bacterium | reverse complement strand
TGCTTGGTATCGTGATCGGTATCGCCTCGGTTATCATCATGGTAGCGATCGGGCGTGGTGCACAGGCCTCGATACAGGCGAGTATCCAGTCGATCGGGTCCAATCTGCTTATGGTGCGTCCCGGTGCCGAGCGTGAGCGCGGTTCACCCGTCGTAGGCTCTCAGGGGTCGGCACAGTCACTCACGATGCAGGATGTGAGTTCCTTGAGGGAACGCGTTCCTGATGCTGAAGCTTTGGCTCCTGAGGTTTCCGCTCGGGGAAAGCAGGTGACAGCCGGGGGGCAGAATACAAATACCAGTGTGACCGGCGTCACACCGGAATATGCCCAGGTCCGCAATGTGAATATTGCCGAAGGGACATTTCTGAATTCGGATCATGTCCGGACACTGGCCAAAGTAGCGGTCATCGGTCCCGACGTGTCGACGGCCTTATTCGGAACGGCGGATGCGAGTCCGGTCGGGAAGAGGATCCGTATCGGGAGTGTCGATTTCATCGTTATCGGCGTGACGGTCGCGCGTGGTGGGACCGGTTTCGGGAGTTCGGACGATGTGATCTATATCCCGCTTTCGACGGCCCAGCAATTTTTTACGGGAAACGGATATCTTTCGAGTGTGAATATCCAGGTGAAGGACGGTGCCGATATGGACGCGGCATCGGCAGCGGTCAAGGCCGCTCTTCTCACGAGCCATCGGATCGCCGATCCGACCCAGGCTGATTTTTCGATTATGAATCAGGCGGATATCGTGTCGACAGCTTCATCGGTCACGAGTACGTTTACGGCTCTGCTCGGTGCGGTGGCCGGTATTTCGCTTCTGGTCGGAGGTATCGGCATCATGAACATGATGCTGACGACGGTGACTGAGCGCACGCGTGAAATCGGTCTCCGGAAGGCGATCGGAGCCGAGAGAGGGGATATTCGGAAACAATTCCTATTCGAGGCCATCGTGCTTACCTTTTCGGGTGGCGCGCTCGGCATACTTCTTGGTTGGGTAGCTTCTGCTGTTTCGACTCGGATGGGTCTGCCGGCGAGCATTTCATTGAATTCCATACTGCTTGCTTTCGCGGTTTCGACCGCCATCGGAATCGTCTTCGGATATTATCCGGCCAGTCGGGCAGCCCGCATGAATCCGATTGAAGCGCTGCGGTATGAGTAGCGGTGCGCGTCTGATAATCTGAGATTTCCGGTTTTTATTGTAGACCGAGATCGGCGAGAAAGGCTTCGCGGGCGGCTCCGGAGATGGGACGTGATTGTCCGGGATTCAGAGAGCCGATGAATACGTTCATGATACGTACGCGCTTGAGGGCGATGACGGTAAGATGGATGGCTGAGAGCATACGGCGGATCTGGTGTTTCTTTCCTTCGGTGAGAACGATGGTCAGCGTGTCCTTCCCGGTGACACGTACCGATTTTGCCGTAAGAAGTTCGCCTTCTTCCATGATACCGGCTTCGAGAGCCGGGAGCTTGCTTTTGTCGATGGTTTCCTGGACGGTCACCTCATATTCTTTTTCGTGGGCGAAACGCGGGTGGAGCAGGCGTTCGGTGATACGACCGTCATTCGTGAGAATGATGAGACCTTCCGAATCCTTGTCGAGCCGGCCGATCGGGAAGAGGTCGGATTTCTTGGTGACATCGGCGATAGAGTACTCCCGTTTTCCCTGCGGGGAATGCGTAATGATACCGCGCGGCTTGTAATAGGCGAGATAGGTATGGTGGCGGCGATTGGCATTTTCAACGGTCACTTGATCGGTTTCGGATACTTTCATACCGAGCGTGGCTTTTTTCCCGTTGACGATGATGCGTCCGGCTTCAATGAGCGCGTCAGCCTCGCGGCGCGTGGCGATTCCCTGTTTGGCGAGGTAGCGGTTGAGACGCATCGGAAACGTGGCATCTGCCGGGGTGATGGGTGCAGGCATAAGAGAATGAATAAGGAGATTTAGATAATCCGAGTGAACGTGAGACACGCTTGTTTCAAAGGAGGGAAAGGAATTTTTTTCTGATGCCTCATGCTTCCGAACATGCAGCGAGGAAAAAGATTCCTTTCCCTCCCTTGAAGAGGAAAGAGTATTTATTTCGTATCGAACCAGCTTTTGTAGATGACCGGGATGAAGAAGAGTTTGGCGACACCGGAAAAGGTGAGTCCGGCGATGATGGCTCCACCGAGGCCCTGCCAGATCGGATCGGAGAGAGTGATTGGAATGAGGCCGATGATGGTCGTGAGAGCGGTCAGAAGTATCGGTTCGAGGCGGCTGGCGGCTCCGGAAGCGATAGCCGAGTCGAGGTCCGGCATCCGTTCCATGTTCTTGTTGATCTTGTCGACCATGATGATGGAGTTGTTCACCACGATACCGAAAAGCGCCAGGACGCCGATGAGGGCCGGGAATGAGAGTGGAACACCGAAGAGGGCGAAAATGACGAAGACACCTGAGACGGCGAGCGGGATGACAAGGAGCACGATGATCGCCTTGCGGAATGAATTGAACTGCATCACCATGGTGGCGAAAATGAGCGCGGCGGAGAGAAGCATCGCGAGCAGGATCGATCGGACGGACTTGGTATTTTCCTCGTTGACACCTCCGGTCTGGAATGAGTATCCGTCAGGGAAGGAAACGTCGTCTTTCGCGTATGATTCGAGATTTTTACTTTCGGTCGAGACGCTGTAACCGGGGGCGACATCGGCGGTGACGGAGATGACTCTCTTTCCGTCTTCACGATCGATGCTTGCCGGATTTTCCTTCAGCACGAAATGTCCGAGAGCGCTCAGTGGAACGGTTCCTGTTGATCCATTCACAAAGATCCGATCCGGGTCCGAAAGAGAGGCTCCTTTCGGGTCATCCGTGAGGGCGATCTCGACATCCATTTTCCTGTCTTCGAATCGGGCATCGTTCTTGATTGTGAATCCGTTTCCGAGTGTGCGAAGGGCGAGGGCGAATTCATCGGTTGGGACGCCGAAATGGGCAAGGGCTTCCGTATCGGGAACGAAGACCATTTTTCCCTTGACTGAAAGGGATGAGGAGATATTCGTGACGGAAGGTGTTTCCTTGAGATGAGCCTGGATGGTCTTGGCAATGCCGTCGAGCGCCTCGAGGTCGGAACCGAGAAGTTTGAGTGTGATGTCGCTCCCGGCCGGAGGACCTCCTGAAACCTGGGTGGCGGAGATTTCCCCTGTGTTGAAGGAAGCGTATTTTCGATTGAGTCGTTCGACGACGGACCCGGAAGTCTCATCCCGATCTTTCTTGTCCGGCAGAATCAAAGTGAAGAGAATCTCGTTGGTATCCGGACTGGAAGGGCTGTTGTCGGTCGGTGGTTTGGCACCGATTTCCGAAACGACGAAGTTGACGAGTGTT
>JAYRFE010000096.1:0-20106 GCA_041908545.1 Candidatus Moraniibacteriota bacterium | reverse complement strand
CCATTTCCAAGGCAAACTTCATCACGTGGTTTAAGAACACCTCCATTCTCTCTCTAGAGAACGGAAAAGTCATTATCGGTGTTCCAAATGGCTTTGCGAAGGAATGGCTGGAAAACAAATATAATCACTACCTCCTCCGAGCTTTTCACGCCGCACAGATGGAAATATCCGAAATTCATTGTCAGATAACTCCCGATAAACCCATTGCGCCCTCGCTCCCACGTGAACCCATGCGCTCCCTCGATGCCATACAGCGCCCTTCCTTGGATGGATTCCTTCGAAAAAAACTCGTGGAATCACCCGTTGTCCGACCACAAATCGAATTTTCACAAGAAAAACCACATATCACCAATCTGAATGAGCGGTATCTTTTTGATAATTTCATCGTAGCCGAAAACAATGAGCTCGCAAAAGCCGCCTGTTACGCCGTTTCCCAAAATCTCGGAACTATCTACAACCCGCTCTTCATCTATGGGGGAGTCGGCCTCGGAAAAACACATCTCCTCCAATCGATCGGCAATGAGATAGCCCGCCGTTCTCCGGAAAAGAAAATCAAATATATCACATCCGAACGGTTTACCACCGAACTGATCGATTCGATCAAAACGCAAAAAACAGACCAATTCAAGGAATATTATCAACAAATGGATCTCCTGATCATCGATGACGTCCAATTTCTTTCCGGAAAAGAGAAGACTCAGATAGAGTTTTTCCACATCTTCAACGCCCTTTATCAGCTCAACAAACAGATAGTCATATCGAGTGATCGCCCACCGAAGGCTATCGCCACGCTTGAAGATCGCCTCAGATCCCGATTCGAAGGCGGAATGATCGCCGATATCAGTCGACCGAATCTCGAAACTCGTATCGCGATTCTCGAGGCAAAAGCCCATGAACGAAATATCTCCATCGATGAACAATCCGTACCATTCATCGCCGAACACATCACCCAAAATATCCGGGAACTCGAGGGTGCACTCAACAGGGTACATGCCTTCTCGGAATTCCATAAAATACCGACAACCCTCGCAGTCACTACGCGAGTTTTAGAACAACTCATCGAAAACAACCGAAAAAGCATCAAATCGGAAGATATTTTCCGGATCATCATGGACTACTATGGGGTTTCTGAGGAAAACCTTATCAAAAAAGGTCGAAAGAAAGAAATTGTCCATTCCAGGCAAATGACCATGTATTTCCTTCGGAATGAACTCCAGCTTTCACTTACCGCCATCGGAACCCTCCTTGGTGGTAGAGATCACACTACCGTCCTCCATGCCTGCGAAAAAATAGAAAAAGGTCTGCATGAAAACATCCGACTCAAAGAAGAAGTTAACACACTAAAAGAACGTCTTTACTATGATACCTGTGGATAACCCTGTATAAAATCACTTTTTATCTGCATATTTCCCTTGTGAACCAGCATTCGATGTGGAAAAACAAATCGACTTCACCCGCATACACCCAATCCTAGCAACTCTCCCCGACTTACCCACAAAGACCCTGCCGCATTTTCTTCCTTTATATCAAGACAAAAATAACTTATCCACCTATCCACATCCCTAATAGTAATAAGATACTTTTTTAAAAAATAACTTTTCATTATAAGAAGATAATTCTTATTGATACGGACAGACACTATGAAACTTATCTGTACACAGGAAAATCTTTCCAGGTCGATCGCTTATTTGGAGCGTATAACTGGAAAACAATCGACACTGCCTATTTTGAGCAATATCTTGATCGAGGCCGAGAACGGAAGATTGAAGCTTTCGGCAACAAACCTGGAAATAGGGGTTGTGGTCAATATCGGCGCGAAAATAGAAGAGGAGGGAAAAATAACCATACCAGCCAAACTTATCGGGAGTTTTATCCATAATCTTCCTTCTGGGGATATTTTGAATCTCCGGACTGAACAGGCATCGCTGATCATTCAAAGTTCCCGATATGAAGGAGAGATAAAAGGTATGGATGGAAAGGATTTTCCGATCATTCCTCAGTTTCAGGGGAAATATCCGTTTTCATTTCCCGCTCAGTATTTTAAGAATGCCCTTTCACAAATACTTTTCTGTGTGAGTCAAAATGAATCACGGATGGAGTTGACGGGTGTGAATGTTTTGTTTGAGGGAAAATCCTTGTATTTAGCTGCTACGGATAGTTTTCGTCTGGCTGAGCAGATATTCGAGCTTCCTTATGAAACACCATCGGGTCAGTCGTTTATCATACCAAGCGCAACTTGTCAGGAATTGCTACGGGTTATTACTCAGGAGAGTAAAGAGGTACTGGTGGCTATCGAGGAGAATCAGGTTTTCTTCGAGGTGGATGGAATACGAGTAGTTTCCCGGCTTATACATGGGAAATATCCTGATTATAAACAGATTATCCCCACCTCGTTTCTTTCGACGTACCAAATGAAGCGAGAGGAATTTATCCGGGCGGTAAAGATCGTCAGTGTACTTTCCTCGTATAATGCCGGTGAAATCACTCTTCATTTTTCTGCTGGTTCCCAAGAATGCCGTATTGAGGCGGTTTCTCAGGAAGTCGGTCAAAACAAGGCTCGAGTATCTATCGAGAATCAGACGGGTGATGATACGGAAAAAATCTTCACTTTTAATCCGAGATATGTTCTTGAAGGATTGAATGCTCTAAAGGGGGAGTACGTGGTTTTCTATGTGAATAATCCTGCTTCACCGGTGGTGTTGCGGGATGTGGATAGGGAAGGGGAAAAGGTGCAGTATCTTTATATCGTGATGCCAGTCAGGAAATAGAAAGGGGTATCTATGCGCGCGCTCAAGGATTTGATGGTCAAAAACGGAAATGCCCCGGTTCAACAGAAACGTGAATTGGATGATAAAACCGTTTTCTTTGCCTTCGAAAAAGTGGTAGCTTCGTGGTATGGGTTCAAGGGAAGGGAGAATATCTTTCCTGAAGACTGGAAAGATGGGACGCTTTCCATTCGTGTCCGGAGTTCACTCTGGTTAAACGAGCTTCTTTTGGAGAAGGAGAAGCTTCGAAATGCGGTAAATGATTTTCTGGGCGAAAAACAGGTAAAGCATATCACCTTCAAACGGGGATAATATGTGGATATGTGTTTATCCTGCTTTTAGAAGTTCACTTGAATTTTTCCAGAGTCCGAAGACGTATTTCCATTGTCATCGGTGACTTCTACGGAAACAGTCATAGTGGAACCGTTCTTTTCGCTCGGAACCGAGTAGTTAATTGAATAGGGCTTGGATGAAGATGAGCCGATCTCATTACCATCTATGGAGTAGCGAACCGATTTTACGCCGTATGGCGCATCCACGGATACGGTAAGATTGATATTCTGGGAACTGTAGGATCCGCCGCCGGTGAAGTGGATATTCGGCTGGAATCCGGAAAAATCACTTGCTTTGCAGTCGTCTTTCGGTGGTTCATCAAGTACGACGTCTTTCTTATCGGAGTAGTAGTCCTTCACCCCCCTTTCCCAGTTTTTGTACTGAGAATCCCGATCGGGTTTATCCGGTATCGGTCCACGCGGATCTTCTCGGTCAACATAGAAAAGGATATCGTGCGGACTGATAAAATCCTTTTTCTCGGTATCCTTATCGCGACAGTATCTATTGGCTTTGCAATAGGCATCTTTTTTCCCTGGGATTTCGCAAACCTTAAGATTTTCTTTCTGCTCGAGTTTTCCGGAAAGCATGGGTTTGTTGGTTTGCCCGTCTCCATCCCCGATTTCATCATCCGGGTTGTATCTCGGGAATTCCTCGGTAGCGGCATTCACAAGGGCTTTATCAAGAAATGCCCGCCAAATAGGGGCTGCGACGTTGACGCCGTCCGCACCTTCAGTCATCGGGCTATTGTCATTATTTCCCGCCCAGACACCGACAGCGAGCGAAGGGGTATATCCTATGGTCCATCCGTCACGGAATTCGTTGGTAGTGCCTGTTTTTGCGGCTACAAGACGGTCTTTGAAGGCAAGTGGGCTATTCTCTCCGAATACCCAGGCACGATTGTCATTATTCGACATGACCGAATCGAGCATAGCGACGTATTTTGGGTCGACTACCTGTTCGCCGGGGTTGTCTTTGTATTCTTCCAATACGGTTCCTTTCGAGTCTTCTACGCGAAGGATGGCCGTTTTTTCGTGCTTTATACCATTGTTGGCAAGCGTGGCATAGGCGTTGACGTGATCGAGGAGTTTGACTTCACCGCCACCGAGCACCAGGGAAAGTCCGAGTTGTTCCGGATGATTCAGATCGGTGATGCCGAGATTTTTGGCGAGAGCGATAGCGTCTTTCACGCCGACGAGATAGAGAGTCTTAACAGCGGGGATATTAAGCGATCCGCCAAGCGCTTTCATCATCGGAAGCGGCCCATGGAACTTCCCATCATAGTTATTCGGTTCATAACTTTTTCCCTCAGCGGTTTCGAACTGCGTTTTGGTGTCGTACAGCATGGTTTCCGGCAGATAACCCTTCGTGAAAGCGGTCAGATAGACATAGGGTTTAAAAGAGGATCCCGGTTGTCTTTCGGAGATGGCGACATTGAAATTCGGTTCGAAAACGCAGGTTTTTCCTGAAATGCAGCCGGCCGGTTCGGGAGCTCCGAAGTAGTCCTTCGATCCGACCAGAGAGAGAATCTGACCGGTTTTCGGGTCGATGGCAACCAGTGCGGCATTGGCGGCCTTCCAGCGCTTATTCTTATCCGCATTCGTACGCACAGCTTCTTCGGCAGCCATTTGTTTGTCCCAGTCGAGCGTGGTGATGACTTTGAGACCGTTTTGCTCGATATTCTGGTCACCGTACTTGTTCTGGAGGTATTCCCGAACATACATGACGAAATGCGGAGCGGCGATGATGTTTTTCTGTGGTTTGATCTTTTGAAGCGTGTCGATAGCAATGGCCCCATCAGCCTGTTCATCGGTGATATAGCCGAGTCTTGCCATCTGTTTCAGGGCATAGTCTTTGCGATTCACGACCCGTTCCGGACGCGAACCATATGGGGAGTAGAAGGCGGTTCCGCGCGGTAAGGAAGCAAGAAGGGCGGCTTCATCGAGAGTGAGGTCACGGGCTGATTTTCCGAAAAAGGTCTGGGCGGCCGCTTCAATTCCGTAGGCATTGGATCCGTAGGGGATTTCATTGAGATACATGCCGAGAATCTCATCTTTAGTGAACTTTGCCTCGATTTCCAGGGAAAGAATGACTTCTTTGACTTTCCGTGTGAGTGTTCTTTCGTTGGAAAGAAGGGAATTTTTGACGAATTGCTGAGTGATGGTCGACGCGCCTTGGGCGGCATCAAAGGTAATGATGTCTTTCAGGGCGGCACGGAGAATGGCTTTCGGTTGTATGCCGAAGTGTTGGTAGAAATCCTGGTCTTCCAGGGAGAGAGTCGCGGCTCGTACGGATTCGGGGATATCTTTGAAATCGACTACGGTGCGTTTTTCTTCGCCATGTACTTCATAGAGGAGGTGGGTCCCGGTCCGATCGTAGATCTTGGTCGATTCGATGATGAAGCGGTTGTTGACATTTCCCGGGTTCGGGAGATCTTTGGCGATAAACGCGAAAAGCGCGGCTGTTGTAAGGAAGCCGAGAATGAGAAGGGCCACAAAGATTTTGAGCGTGATACGGAGAACCTTCCTGGTTCTTGAAGGACCAGTTATTTCCTCGTGATCTACCCCGCTTTTTTTCCGCAGAAATAAAGGATTTCTCATACAAAACCGCTTAATCAAGTAAGCGGAGTATAGCGGAAAAAGAGGGAGAATTCAAGGAAACAATGGATTTTAGAACACATGGTTTTTTTCGCGAAAAAGATGGCTTCTCTCGGTTTTTATTGCGTGAGTGCTGGTTTGATGGAGCGCGGAAAACAATAAAACATGCAAACGAATGCACATAAAAAACACCCTCCCTATAGTTTTCAGCGGTCGTATTCTTGTAAATCAAACTTAAGCGTTTCTTGAAGACTTTTTAAGTGAAGGGAACATTTTTTTGAGAAAGAGCCATGAAATGTCTATTCCCTTGCCCTCGACGAGCGGTTTTTCATTCATGTTGTAGTAGGGATTGGAGTTGATTTCTAAAATGACATAACGAGTTTTTGGGTTACTGATATCATCAGCCATCAGATCGACTCCTCCGAAAGTGAGCCCGACACTATGTATTGCTTTGATGCAGATTTTTTTTAATACTGGGTGAAGTTGAGCAGTCACATCTATAGAACGACCACCATCAGACATGTTTAAATTGTTGCGTAGTCGGAGAGTGTGACCTTCTGGAAGGATTGATTTGAGGGTTAACTTATTTTTTTTGAGTGTTTCTCGGGCGACTTTATCGACATGTATGAAAAATCCTGGAAGTCGAGTTTGATTGAAATCATGAATAAGTTTCTTGATGGAAGAGTGCCCATCGCCGGTAATGCTAGCTGGAATTTTTTCGACACAAGAAATAACCTTCCCATCGAGCCCAAGGACCCGGTATTCATGCCCCTGGAACATCTCTTCGACAAGGAATGTCTTAGATTTAGAAGTCAAAAAATCATGCTGAGCCGAAGCAAGCTCGAAATGAGTGATCGCTTTCTCGATGTCGCTATTTGTATGGATATCCCAGGTAACACCAAGACCGCGGGTCCCGGCACTCGGTTTTATAATGACTGGATAAGAGAGTTTGTTTTTTTTGATGAGTCGCTTGGCTTCATTCAGAGAGGTTGCCTCAAATCCTCGAGGTGTTCGGATGTCGAAATCTTCAAGTATCATCTTGGTCACAACTTTGTTTTTGGTCATTTCACCCATACGTCGATAGGCGGGAACATTTTTGCCACGTATGAAGAAGGCATCTTGACCGTATTGGAAGCGGGTGATTTTATTTTCGCGCGAGATCAATTCAACATTTATTCCACTTTCTAAAGCGCGTTTCACGAGGGAGCGGAATCCGCCGTGTTTAATCTGTTTGAGGTAGGCTGCATTTTTCATAATATCGAGTATGGTTATTTATTCGTATCGATAAGAAATTTCCCGAGGTTCTTCCGGCCGATGATGACCTGGTAATCGAGATGCGACCGGTCAATCACGGAGACTTTCGCGGGGATAGTGAAATCATCCATGATGAGATCGATGCGAATCATCGGACGATAGGATGTACCGTGCGATGATCGGATCGGAATTGTCTCAGCGAGGTCCGGGATGTTTGCGAAGAGCTTCCCCCTTTCCTCTTTCGTGAATTCTTTCAGAACGTCGCGTTCTCCCAAACGTGAGGAAAAATGAAGAAGGGTTTCCTCAAAGCCGAGTTGCTTAGCGAGTTCGGTGTCGATGGAGGTGGAATCGGCGCCGGTGTCGATCTTGGCCTCAACCGTAATCTCTTTCCCGTTCTTACCGACGAGTTTCACTTTTTCGATGCAGCCGATGACGCGGCGGCCGGAAATCTCCTCGATTTCCTCCTCGATTTCGCCGCCGAAGAGATTGCGTCCGAGGCGCACTCCGCGTTCCACTGTCTTGATGTTGATGCCGCGTACCCGGTCGAGCCGTTCCTTGAGTCCGGCGAAGTTGGCGAGCTGGATGGAGAGGCCGGGTCGGGCATTAGCTCGAGAATCACCGGTCCCTGATCGCGGTCGATGGCGATGTCGGCACCGAGAAAGCCGAGTGAGGAAATCGATTGGGCCTCGACGGCCATGGTGAGAATCTGTTTCCAGTAGGGGATCTTGATACCGGAGAGCGGGAGACGGGTTCCGGGGACCGATTCGATGATCTGTCCTTTACCCATGATGGCGGAAGTGGTGGTTCCGGTCGCGAGGTCGATACCGACCCCGATCGCTCCCTGCTGAAGGTTCGCTTTGCCGTCGGAAGCGCGGGTCGGGAGACGGAGCATCGCCATGACCGGGATGCGGTTGAAAACGATGACGCGGATATCCGGGATACCCTTGTAGCTGTAGGGCTTGAAAAGCTTGAGGAGTTTGAGACGTTCTTCGAAGAAGGCGATGTCGGGAGTATTGGAAAGCGAGAATGATCCATCGAGGATGTTCTGGATATGCGTCTTGAGATCTTCGATGGTTACGATGCCGCCATTGGCCTTGATCCAGGCGTCGGGACGGTTTTTTTTGCGGGCGTAGACGACGAGGATCCCTTCACCGCCGAATCCGCGATTCGGTTTGAGCGCGAAGCTGGCCGGTAGGGTGGTCCAGTCGAAATTCTCAAGCTCTTCACGGGAGCGGATCTTACCGATCAGGGCGGAGACGGGGAGTTTGGAGTGGGTAAGGATGCGCTTGCAGAGGAGTTTCTGGTCGGCGATCTTCATCCCGCGGCGACGGTTGAACGGACGCACAAAATCAAGATTGCGGGCGTTCATCCCGAGCAGTTTGCGGCTGTTTTTCCAGTATTCGAACATAGGCTTTGTTCAGATGTCTCTGAAGTACGTCTGGTTGAGAATATCCCGAAGAGTTCAAATGGTGCTTCCCAAGAGACAGAATGGATTTTTTCCTTGCTGCATGTTTGGAAATATGGGGCATCAGAAAAAGTCCATTCTGTCTCTTGGTTGCGCGCCGGTTGAGGTTAGAGATGTTTGAAAACCTGACGGAAGCGCCAGTATTCGGAGAGACGGAGGCCGGACCATTTGCCGAGGGTGATGTTTATGATGAAGGTGAGCGCGATGATCCAGAGCGGGTAGGCAAGAAGGAGATCCGTCACGAAGGTCGATTTGATCAGGAAATATCCGACGGTGGAGATAGTCAGTGTTTCCGCGGCCAGGATGAGCGCGATACGGGTTCCTTTTTCGATCTGGGTTGAGACGAATTTTTCAGCCAAGGTGATCATGATGAGGAGCGGGAATATCGAGGCTCCGGCGAAACCGGTGCGCTGATTGTGTCCCCCGACGAGCAGGAGGAGGAGTATGGCCAAGGAAATGATGGAGAGAGTGATTGCCACACGGGGAAGGTAGAGGAGGCGGAATCGTCTGAGACCGAAGCGCGAGAGCATGCCGACGACGATGATGGAGGCGAAGACCGCTACGCCATACTTGAGCTCTCCCATGGCGAAAAGGGCGAAGGTGATGATGGAAGGAGTATAGATACCGAAGGCTTTGATCCCGATGACTTGACGGAAAATCGCCACGAGTGTCGCGATGATCGGAAGCATGAGGAGGAGAGTGACCGTCAGGATCGGAACTCCTTCGGACGCGAAATACTGGACGAGCGGGTGATAGTGCATAATTGAAAATTTCAAAACCTAAATTACAAATCTCAAAATAAGACACGAGAGCTGCTTTTTATGATTATTGGTTTCGAATATTTTCCATTTTTCTTCGACTTGCGTGGCAGAGGGCGATGGCGAGCGCGTCGGCCGTGTCGTCCGGTTTCGGGATGGCACTGAGCTTGAGGATCGCTTTGACCATGAGCTGTATCTGAGCCTTTTCGGCCCGGCCATAGTTGGTGAGTGCTTGTTTCACTTCGAGGGGAGTGTAACCGGAGATATTAACACGTAAGCGCTCTAAAGTCAAGAGTATGGCTCCGCGGGCTTGGGCGACCGAAATGACGGTTTTCTGGTTGTTGAAGAAGAATAGTTCTTCAATTCCGGCTTCTTCCGGGTGGTAGAGCTCGACGAGCTGTTCGATGTTTTCCGAAATTTCCAGAAGGCGTTTTTCGGGGGGGAGATCTTTGGATGTAGAGATGTGCCCGTAGGCGACGGAAATCGTTTTGGCGCCGTTTTGTTCGATGACCCCCCAGCCGACCGTTGCCGTGCCGGGATCGATGCCGAGAATACGCATAGGGAAGCAGCTTACGATTCGCGATATATATAAGTAAGCAGACAGCGGAATAGCTCGCCGATGAATTCGCAGTGAGTTTCCGAGAATAAGAAAAGCTTTGATTTTTCGTATGAAAGAAACGCAAGTAGAGTGTTTCTTCAAGGGAAGTATAGAACAAAACTCCCTTCTTGTATCATGGTGTTCGTGGGAGAAAACGAAAGTCGTCGGTGTTATCGTTGACAGTTCTTGTTCTTGAGGTAAGACAAGCTTTATGCCAAGTTATCCCACACCGTCTGGACATCTTGATGGTCTTCGAGGAGTTCCTTGAGCTTCTCGTATTTCTCCAGGTCGGCCGGGGAAAGAGATATGGTCTCTGTGGGGAGATAGCCGAGTTCGGCGCTTGCCGGTTCGAAATCCTTGCTGGTGAAATAGGTTCGGACTGCCTGAAGATTTTCCGGACGGGTGATGACGAGAAAGACATCTTCTTCGATACGGAAATCATCGGCACCGGAATCGAGTGTCTCCAGCTCGAGTGTTTCAATTGAGTATCGCTCGAGGGAGAAGGCGATAATGCCGACATGGTCGAACATGAAAGAGACGGAGCCGCTTGGAACGAACTTGCCGCCATTCTTGGTGAGAATGGTTTTGACATCACCGACACTCCGGTTCTTGTTGTCTGTCAGGCCTTCGATAAGGAGGGCGACCTGGCCGGGCCCGTAGGCTTCATAGAGGACGGAATCAATGATGGCACCATCTTTTTGTTCTCCGCTTCCGGCTTTGATGGCGCGTTCGATATTCTCTTTCGGCATGTTCATGCTGCGGGCGGTATCGATGGCGAGACGGAGTTTGAAGTTCATGGCCGGGTCGATGCCTTCTCGGGCAGCGATGGTGATGAGTCGGCCATGTTTGGTGAATATGGCACCGCGTTTGGCATCATTGACGCCTTTCTTGTGCCGGATACCGGCCCAGTGGGAATGTCCTGACATAGAAAAAAGAGAAAAGAAATATAGAGCGAAGCGTAGACAGAAAAACGAGAAAAATCAAGAGTTTTCATTGACATTTTTTAGATTATATGATTTATTGTCAATCAGATGGGTGAAAAGAAAATCCGCTTTCGTTGTCAGGCGAATGGTGGTGAATCGGTCCCGTTACCACATTTTTTACGGGGTGTCACGCTCCATATGAGGTTCTTTAACGTTGTTGGAGGAGGGTCTTGCCATGAAACGTTGTTTCGATGTGATGGGAGCTTCCATCTTGTTTCTGATAGCCGCTTTTCCTATGTTCGGAATTGCTCTGGCTTTATGGCTTTCTGGCAGTGAATCGGTCTTTTTTTGCCAGTGGCGATTAGGGTATGAACGTATTCCATTCCGGATCTGGAAATTCCGTACCATGCGCGTCTCCGAGCAAGACAGCACTCCGGCCGAGTTGGTTTGGAGCCATCAGGATGATCGTGTTACGGCCATTGGCCGCGTTTTACGTCGGACTCATCTGGATGAGTTGCCCCAGCTGTGGAATGTGATTTGGGGTGATATGAGTCTGGTCGGCCCACGACCGATGACTTTCTTGGTCTGGAGAGAATGTTGGCGGCAATTTCCCTGGTCAGATAGGCGGTTTTCCGTGAAGCCTGGCATGACTGGGTTGGCGCAGATATGCGGACGACAGATGCTGCTGATTGATCCGGAGCGTGCCCGACGTCTGGACAATGAGTATGCTGAGATGGAAGGATCGTGGCGCCGGTTATGGTGCGATGTCCGGATATTGTGGTGCACCATACCCGCCGTGTTTTTTGCTCGAGGTGTTTGACCGACCAGTGAGAGGGGTCGTACAATCGTACGCCCCTCCTTTTTTAAGAGGATCTAAGCGACGCGCTTGCCGATGGAAATCTTTTCATTGATTCGGCGAGTCTCTTCCGGTGTGCTGGAATGGGAGAGTCGCATCACCATATCTTTGATCGTGTAGGGATCGGGAATTTGTCGGAAGACGAAGCGTTCCTCTTCGGCCGCAGTCTGGACATAGACATCGCCGAAGTTGAGGATAGTTGGTACGAATCCGTCGACGACGGAAGTCACGTCCTGGATGCGGGAAAACCGGAGTTCGCTGACTTCCCGATTGAAGAGGCCTTTTTGTTCGATATTGACGATGCGTTCGTTCGTGATGATCCAAACGTCGAAATAGTAATCCACCCAGATCAGAAATACATATAACCAGATGAAGAGGAGGAAGGTGTTGAGGAGGAAGGAAGAGAAAATGGAAGGGAGTGCGTCAGGAGGGAGTGATGTGATCTTTGGGAGAACGGAGAAAATGATAGTGACCAGGAGTGCGGCGCATCCGATGCCGATGTATTGCAGGAAGATGTTGAACCAGTGGCGGTGGATGATGCGGAGTACCTCCTCATTTTCCCGTTGGCCTTGGAAATGGTATCGAGAGAAGATCGACATATGAAAAATGGAGGGTAATTTAGAAACCGCTTGATCGGGAAAATGGCATACCTTTACCGATCAGGGTATCAAGCGGCAGATCGGAGAAGAGAGAGATATTGATAATGAGGAGAAGACTGAATACGGACAGAAAAAAGGCGGCGCCAAAAATCGCGTTGGTACGACAGAGTGAATACCGAAGGATATGGAACACGATAAACCCCGCTGATGCGAGGTAAGTGACGATGAGTACCGAATAAAGAGCCCAGGCGATGAGTTGCATGAAGTTTTCGTTTCAATCCAATTCTATCGCATTCGCTTCTTCCTGCCCAGGGTTTCAGAAGAGTTTTTCTTTCTGGTTTTCGGGCATGACAAGTCCGAGGTGTCGATAGCCGGCCTCGGTGACGATGCGTCCGCGCGGAGTGCGGGCGATGAAACCGAGTTGAATCAGGTAGGGTTCGTAGACGTCCTCAATCGTTTGTTCTTCTTCGCCGATGACCGAGGCGACTGCGCGTATGCCGGCAGGTCCGCCGCGGAATTTTTCGATGATGGCTCGGAGCATGTGGCGATCGGTCGGTTCGAGGCCGAGCGGGTCGATTTCGAAGAGGCCGAGTGCCTCACGGGCTGAAGCAGCATCGATTTTGTTTTCACGGTGGACTTGAGCGTAGTCGCGGACGCGTTTCAGGATGCGGTTGGCGACACGCGGGGTCTGACGGCTGGAATGGGCGATGATATCGGCGCCGGCATCATCGAGTTCGACCCCGAGGATGCGGGCGGAACGCAGAACGATACGCTTGATTTCCGTCGGCGTATAGAACTCGAGTCGATGCGTGGAACCGAAACGGTTGCGGAGAGGATTCGAGAGTGAGCCGAGTTTGGTCGTAGCTCCGATCAGGGTGAATTTCGGCAATTCAAGCTGTATGGTTCGGGCCGAAGGACCTTTTCCGATGATGATATCGAGCTTATAGTCTTCCATCGCCGGATAGAGGACTTCCTCGATAGACTTATTGAGACGATGGATCTCATCGATGAAGAGTACGTCGCCGGGTTCGAGATTGGTGAGTATGGAGCCGAGGTCACCGACTTTCTCGATCGCGGGTCCGGACGTGATGCGGATATTGACACCCATTTCTTTGGCGATGATATGGGAGAGTGTGGTCTTTCCGAGTCCGGCGGAACCATAGAGGAGGACGTGCTCTATATTCTCGCCGCGATGTTTGGCGGCCTCGATGAAGATATGGAGATTGCGTTTGATTTTTTCCTGTCCGACATAGTCGGCGAATGTCTGAGGACGCAGTGTGCTGTCAAAGATCTCTTCTTCGGGAAGCGATTGGGTGGTAGTGAGCATAAGATGGAATCCGAGGTCGAATGATTTATATGGTCCGAAAAGAATCTTTTGTCGGGGTACTCGGAGATGCGGGGGATGATATGCCTGCGTATTCGGCGGATACTATCCGTTTCGTTTCCGAACCCGGTGATGATCCGAAGGATTTTCGAGAGTAGTATTAAAAAAAGGCTTCAATAAAAGGAAAGACTGACCTTTCTTGGTACAGGCTACCACGTCTTGACAAGAAATTCAAGCTGTGCTAACATGAAAAGTCGTTGTGCTTTCCAGGCTATTCGACGAATTTCTTTGAGAAACATCGAGTCGTTTCAGAAGGATGACTTGATCTGTAGACAATCGGAGGTCTCTATCTTTGCCTCTGATCTCGGGAACTTTCTTTCCCGCACCTATTTGGGATTGGCTTCCCTTCATATCGGAAGGGAAATCTTTTTGTGTGAGTGATCGACTCATATCTCAAAGAGGCGCGGGATTTGCCCAGATCGGGTAGGGTGGTTTCGGCTGCGCTATTCCTCGACACTGTTCCTTTCCTCTCGCTCCCATGTGAGAGGCCTGTCTACAGATCAAGATATCCTTCTTCGAAAAAATCCCGCTCGCGATCACGAGCGGGATTTCGTTTTTTTTACCGCATCACCTAGATCTCCGTGACGCGTCTGACTTCTTCGATCGAAGTGCGACTTTCGAGTACCGCAAGCACTCCATCCTGCGCCATCGTGACCATTCCGAGTTCGACGGCCTTCTCCTCGATTTCATGGACGAGCGCGTTTCTTCCGATAAGCTCTTGGATGTCCGTTCCGACAGGGAGCGCTTCCACGATGGTCATTCGTCCGGTGTAACCGGTGCCGTTGCAAGTCGGGCAACCGCCTGCCCGCCAAATCTTTCGGGAATCGGGAATATCGATGCCGGCGGCCGGCGAGATAGATGCGATTGCCGACTCGATGAGAGAGAGTTCTTCCGTCGTCGGAACGGACTCTTGTTTGCAGTGATTGCAGAGTTGACGAACCAACCGTTGGGCCATAAAGAGATTACTTGCATTGGCGAGGTCATCCGGAGAGACATTCATCTTGATGATACGAGAGACGGTTCCGGCTGCTGAGTTGGCATGGAGCGTCGAAAGGACAAGGTGTCCGGTAGACGCCGACTGAATGGCCGCTTCCGCTGTTTCATTGTCACGGATTTCACCGATCATGATGATATCCGGATTCTGGCGCATCAATGCACGGAGCGCAGTGGCGAAAGTGTAGCCTGCCTCGTCGTTCGTCTGTGTCTGAAGGAGCCCGGGGATCTGGTATTCGATCGGATCTTCGACGGTGATGATCTTGATTTCCGGCTTGTTGAGACGGGCGAGAACGCTGTAAAGCGTCGTTGTTTTTCCGGATCCCGTCGGGCCGGTATTGAGTATCATGCCGTAAGGTTTTTCGATGGCTTCCAGAAGTCGATCAAGGCTCTGTTTTCGGATATTGAGTGACGCGAGATCGAGCTTGGTGACGGACTGGTTCAGAAGACGCATCACGACGGTTTCACCGAAGCCGCCAAGAATGATCGAAAGACGGATATCCACCTTGTTGCCCTCGACATTTTCGTTCGCCTTTTCCAGGTTGATAGAGAAACGGCTGTCGGTGACCCCGGCTACTTCTCCGGATTTGAGACCGCCGAGAAGTTTGATTTCCCCCATGAATCCGGGATATTCATTGAGAGGAAAGGAAGCGACGGTCTGGAGGATTCCGTCGATACGGAAACGGATTTCGAAGGTGGTCCCGCTCGGTTCGATGTGGATGTCCCCGGCCTTCATTGCGATCGCTGCGGCGAAGAGCGTCGGGAGGCGGAGGCTGGAATCCTGCTTCCCGACGAATTCCGCGAAAGACTGAAGGGAATCGAGGGAGCGCTTCGTCTCCGCATAGAGGGATTCGGTGATAAGGGATGCGCGGGAAAGAGCGCTTGGCATGAGTTTCGCGTAGATGTTTTGGAGGATTTCGGTCTGGTCGGCGACGCGCCAGACTTCGTCGAGGGTCGTGATACCTTCAAGGGCCTTCAGGATACCGTCCTGGGTCATCGTGATCATTCCGTTTTCCAGGGCGACTTTGAAGATCTCTTCCTCGCTTCCCATGCCATTGATGATTTCTGAGATTTCAGGAGTCATGGTCAGGACTTCAAAGATACCGATTCGTCCCTTGTATCCGGTCATGTGGCAGTGCTGACAACCTTTCGCCTGCCAGAGCTCATCGACGCCTTTCGGGATGGAGACTTTGGCTTTCGGGGAGATGATGAAGATAAGTTTCGTGATGGAATCCAGTGTTTCTCGGGCGGGTATATAGGATACGCGGCAGTGCGTGCAGAGTTTTCGGACCAACCGCTGGGCGATGATGATATTCATGGCCGAAGTGATCAGGGTCGGTTTGACGCTGAGCTCGATGAGTCGCGGTACTGCGGCGGCGGCTGAGTTGGCATGAATGGTCGAAAAGAGAAGATGCCCGGTAAGGGCGGCGTTGATGGCGATATCGGCGGTCTCATCATCGCGGATTTCACCGACAAGAACGATGTCGGGATCTTGACGAACGATGGCTCGGAGGGCGGTAGCGAACGTGTAACTTCGGTCTTTGGCGACCTCGGTCTGGACGATTCCCTGGAGGGAATACTCGATCGGATCTTCGATGGTGATGATTTTCGTTCCGGCACCATTGAGGGTGGAGAGGAGCGTGTAAAGCGTCGTCGTTTTTCCGGATCCCGTCGGGCCGGTATTGAGTATCATGCCGTGCGGCTTGCGGATCTCCTTCATGACCTGCTCATTCGCCAGTCCGCGGAGACCGAGATTGTCGACATCGACGATAATGTCATCGCTTGAGAGGAGGCGCATGTTGATGCTTTCCCCGTGTTTTCCCGGGATCGAGTTGACGCGGATATCGATGCGCTTTCCGTCGATATCGATGTAGAAGTGACCGTCCTGGGCTTCTTTCCTGATATTCAGGCGCATTTTCCCGAGCATCTTCACGCGTGAAAGGAGGAGATGATAGACGGTTTCCGGCAGGTTTCCGATATCCTGGAGGACGCCGTCGATACGGAAACGCAAGCGGGTCTCATGTTCTTCGGTTTCGAAATGAATATCGCTCGCGTCGAGTTTTTTGGCCCCGGCCAGGATGATTTCCATGGCACGCGAGGTATTGATATCTTGTCTTTCCTTGAGCGAAAGAAGCTCTTTGAAGTTTTGATCGAACTGTTCGAGATCTTTCCCGCTCAAGGAGACGCGGACGAGGTCGAGATTATCGATGAATGTCCGTCGTTTGTATTGTTCGGCTGCCCGGTCGAATGACGGTTTCGAGACGATGTATATTTCGCTTTCCCACCCGTGTTTTTCGCTGATTTCCGTGATGAAATCGAGCGCTTTCTGATTGTTCGGATCGAGGATGGCGAAGCGGACCTCGAGTGTTTTCTTGTGGAAGAGGACGACACCGAGTTCGAGCGCTTTTTCTTCCGGTATCAGGAGTACGTCTTCGGATCCGATAGGAAAGATGTGGAGGTCGATATAGGGGTAGCCGGAATTCTGGGCGAGTTGCGAAGCGACTTCTTCAATGGAAGAGTCTCTGAGTTTTTTGAGAATGGAGGCGGTTTTTTCGATTTTTGGATCGACGATTCCTCCGTCTTGAACAACCTTGACCATATTTGTTTGTATTGTAATTCGAGTCCATTCTAGCGCACAACGGGGAATTGTGGAATGAAAAAATAGCCGAAGAGACTGAGAGGGTGTCCGGAAGTCTCTTACGGAATACGGGCCTTGTCGGATCAGGCTTCGGCCTGGTCGAGGAAGGGGATCAGGCGTGATCGGAGAGAAGTCTCCGCTGTTTCGAGTGAGGTAGCCGCGAGAGAGAATGCGAGAATCTCGCCCTGTATTTCTGATTCCGGTAGAGAATCATGCAGCTTGTTTATCATTTCGGTGTTGTGGCACTTGAGCAACATACGGACGGACACCGGACTTTCCTGAAAAAACAAGACGAAGGTTGTCGCGAGCGAGAAGCTGCCCCGGATCTTTTCAAGCACGAGTGAGAGATCGTGCGTGTGCGCACGGGATTGTACGAGATCTTCGAGCGAGACGGGGGCGAGTATGAGTTTGTATTTTTCGTCCCAGCGGACATGGGAGAGTGCTCGTCCCCAGAGCTTGAGGAGCGGCAGCGGTTCGGTCCGATAGAGTGCGCGGACGATTTTTTGTTGATCGGCGCCGTGTCCGATCAGGCTGGCGGCAGCTTTCAGGGCTTTCGGTGTGGTGTTTTTTTTCTGGAAACTTTCGGTGGCAGACATGATGCCGGCGAGGAGTGCTTCAGCGATCGGCTCGGTGATGAAGGTGGGAACGGTCCGTTCGAGGAGCTCGGCGATGATTTCCGATTTCGAAGAGGCGGTAATATCGACCAGATTGATTTGTCCGAAGAGTTCATTCTGTGAGCTCGTATCGATGTTTATGAGCGGGACTTCGTAAAAGATATCGGGATTATCTTCAAAAATTTTCCCGAGACGTTCTTTGTCGGGAGCCCCGATGATAATGGCGGCATCGAATCGGTAGTGCGCCGGAATGAACGAGAAATCCCGTGGATCGATCGTACCTTTTTCCGGGGTGAGATAGATACGATATTCATCGCCTTCCTGGGCGGTACGGACACCGAGGATCTTGTTGTAACTCGTATTGAAGGAGAGGACGAAGTCGCGCGCTCCCGAAAGCGCGGAGAGCGTCTCTTTCGGACGGGCGACGAAAGACAGTTCGTTCAAGGTCGTTTCGATACGATCGGCAGCGAGGGTGACCGATTTCCCGAGACGTTCGATGAAGAGTGAGAGAGCGAGGGCTGATGCGATGTCGTCGCGGCTCGGATAGGGAGTAAGAAAGATGAGCGGGTGGGAAGATTTTTTGATGAGATCGTGGAATTGTTGATCGGGGGAAAGTGACATAGTTTCGTAGGAAGCGGTAAGCGAGACGGATGTATGAGGTAAGGAATCAGCCTAGCAGGGGGAAAGCGAAACGTCAAATGAATGTCGTTTCCGATGTAGATAGTCACGGGTTTCAATTTTGAACGGAAAGTCGGTCGACGAAGGACTGTTTTTTTGGTATAGCTAGAGAGGTATTCGGATCGTTGGTAATGCAGTATGTTTATGCTCGAAGAAAAGCGATATTTTGCCGAGACAGCCGAAATGACCCGTTTTTTCGGGCAGGATTTCGGGAGCATCTTATCACCGAAGACGGTGGTCTGTTTTCGTGGGGACCTGGGGGCGGGCAAAACGACTTTCATCCAGGGAATACTGACGGCCTGTGGAGCGCAGCCGCCTTTCGTTTCACCGACCTTCGTTCTCATGAAAGAATATGATTTGACCGTTCCGACATCGAGTGGTATCCGGCGTATTTATCATGCCGATGCGTATCGGATGGAGCGTGCTGAAGACTTCGAAAAGATCGGGTTTCTTGAGTGGTGTGCCGATCCCGAAGGTCTCGTTCTCCTCGAATGGCCGGAGCGTATCGAAAGTCTTCTTCCTCGACACCGGACCGAAATCAAGTTGGATATTGGTGAGGAAAATTTGGAATCGCGAAAGATATCCATCCGAGTTTTATAAGTGGTTCGATTTGCGGTATACTGGACGAGGTATCGTGATAAATATAATTACGATGAAATTGACGACGAAATCAGTGTTTCCGGTCATATCGGTGTTCGCCGGCGTTTTTTTCACGTTGATCTGGTTCTGTGGAGAGGTGCTTCGCGCGGTCTTGTCTGACGAGGGCCTGCGGATGCTGGGACGGGAATACCTCTGGGATATTCTGGCCATGGCGATCGGTTCATTCTTTTTGGTCGGATTTTCGGTCGCATTGGGAACGTATTGGTTCGTCGTCCGTCCGCTTGAGAAATTGAATTCGGCTCTGCAAAAGATGAGCGAAGGCAATCTTGAGGAAGAGATACGATACGGTTCTTCCGATGAGATAGGTGGTCTGGCGGCTTCACTTGAAAGAATGCGTCTGGTTCTGAAGACATCTATCGAGCAGACCCTTCGGAGTCGTGACGAGGCTCTGCAGGCCGAGATGAAGACCAAAAAACAAATCGAGGATATCGAACGTTTGAACGAACTGATGGTCGATCGTGAGCTGCGCATGGTCGAATTGAAAAAACGCATCGAAGCCTGCGAGGTGCAGCATCCTAAGCAAACGGGAGCCGACTGAAGATTTCATTCGGATAAAAAAATGCCGCCTTGTTCTGGGGCGGCAGCAGCGATTAGACCGGGGTTCCTTATCTGAAATCCGTATTCAAGTGTTTTCCATATGAATTCTGGCAATGTGCCGTCTCAAATCCTTGATCGCTTTCAGCTGGAATATGCCGTCGGCGATATAGAGGATCAGGCTCCATAGTGCCAGCGTGATGTATACTGACAGTTGATTCCAAACCGGCAAGGGTCGGTAACTTATCAGAAGTATCACGGATGATCCCGTCATACTTACGAAAAAAAGGGATACCAGTAGTCCTTTCCTGCTCGGAAGCCATTCGGATCCGGAGATCTGCATGGTGATGGAGGCAGTGTAAGCGAGGATCAGGACGGCGCCCTTCGGTGTTTCTGGGAAGCACGCAAGGAGGAGGGGGAGGAGTACGAGTACGACCAGAGCCGTGATGCCGAAGAGATG
>JAYRFE010000095.1:0-5588 GCA_041908545.1 Candidatus Moraniibacteriota bacterium | reverse complement strand
CGAAAAGGATATGTCTCACCGTGAAGTTTCGGATTGATGATCGCATATGCCGACGGCAACACCTCCGGGACATGATGATGATCGATGATGATCACATCGAGTCCGAGCATATTCGCCTCCTCGATTTCCGCATGGTTCATCATGCCACAGTCGAGTGTCATGATGAGCCGAGCGCCTTCTGTGGTAAAAAAATCCAGAGCCCGGGTATTCAGACCGTGGCCCTCAGTGTCCTTTTTCGGGATATAGACGACCACTCGACCACCGATACTCTGTATCGCTTCCCGCATGACTACCGATGAAGTCACGCCATCAGCATCATAGTCGCCGAAAATCCCGATTACCTCACCTCGTTTTACGGAACTCCCGATACGTTCGACGACGCGTTCCATTTGAGAAAACAAAAACGGATCATGAAGGTCACGATCGTACTGGGGAGACAGGAAACGGACGTGGTCGTCTTCCTCATAATATCCCCGCTGTTCCAGAAGCGACGCGACGACGGGATGCAGAGACCCCGGCAGCGTTTTCCGCTCCGGTATGCGAAACTTCCATGTGGCCATAATACTCTCAAAAAATCCGACTACTCCGCAATCAGCTCAGCGTCGAATTGCTGCTTATCGAGATTTCTCAAACGAAGCCGGAGCACCCATCTTCCACCATCCGGCGTCTTGAAATTCTCATCGATACCAAGTTCCCGGGAAAGTCTTTCCGCGTCCAAACTGTGCGGATCGATATTGACACAATACTCCTTGTTCTCAAGGATGTTCTTCACTCGTTTCATACCCTCGGTCGGCGTCACGATACTCTGTACGATGAAATCCCTCACACCGAGAGACTTCGCCCGTATTTCATCCTCTTCGCGACCAAGATGCGAAAGGAACACGACGGGAATATCGGCCGTCGCCACATTCTTACGGAGAGCTTCGACCAGCTGAAACCCATCCATACGCGGCATGATGATACCGGACACGATGATATCGGGCACGATCTGATTCGCCATTTCCAAACCCTCCAATCCATCGCTCGCCTCACGGATGTCGTAGTGCTCTTCCCGAAACACATCCGCATACAAACCACGGATATCGGCATCATCGTCTATCAACAGAATTTTTCGTACCTGATTGCTCATAATATTCCACGCTCTAAAGATTCTCGGAACTTTTTCCAGTATACCATGCGGAGAATAAACATAAAAAAGACAGGGGGATTCCCCGTCTTTTTTATTCCTCTTCTCTTATCAATCGTCTCCCTACTTTTGACGGGTTATCTCCGCCAATTTCTCGATCAGTTTCTTTTCATCGGAAGAAAGCTTCTTCGGTACCAGAAGTTTCACTGTCACCAAATGGTCACCACGACCGTATCGACCCAGATGAGGGACACCTTTTCCTCGGATCCGAAATACCTCTCCTCCCTGTGTACCGGCCGGTATCTTCATGGTCACCCGACCTTCGACCGTCTCAACATCCAACTTGTCTCCCAATACCGCCTGGGGATACCGCACCTCGACGAAAGAAAGAATATCGTCTCCACGCCGCTTCCACTCCTTGTGAGGTCGGACATGCACGACCACAAACAGATCCCCCGGGCGAGCACCGTATTCTCCGGCAGCGCCCCGTCCCTCAAGCGACACCGCTTGTCCATCCTGAACTCCCGCCGGAATATTCACCTCAATCGTTTCCGATTGCTGAGATCTCCCCGCTCCATGACAAGCATGGCATGACTCTGCATATGTCTTCCCTTTTCCCTGACAGGCATCACACGTGACCACCTGTGCCATAACGCCGAAGATGCTCTGTACCTGCTTCTGTATCCGACCGCGGCCATCGCATCGTTTACACGTATCTTCTTTGGCACCTGGCTTCCCTCCCGTTCCCTGGCACTCGCTACAGACGGCCATTTTCCGAAGTGAAATCGACTTCCGAACACCGTTCACCATTTCCTCGAATGAGATCTCGACATCCACCTGGATATCCTGACCCCGTTTCGGACGCCCGGACTGACCGCCACCGAACACGCCGGAAAAGATATCCTCAAATCCGTCACCAAAATCGAATTTTATATTCCCGTTCCCGCCATACTGACCGAAATCCCACCCACCGGAGGAGGCTCCACCGCCATTCCCACCCGAGAACGACTGTCCGAACCGGTCATACTGCGCCCGTTTCTCCGGATCGGAAAGAGTACCATACGCTTCGTTTATCTCCTTGAAAAGAGCTTCATTCCCTCCGGATTTGTCCGGATGATGCTGATGAGCCAATTTCCGAAACGCCTTCTTAATCTCGTCCTGTGAAGCGCTTCTTGGAACACCTAAGATATCATAATAGTCTTTTGCCATAGTCGTTTTCCATTTCCATCAGGAACCCACGGAATCCAGCATACCCGAAAAGAAAAAAATTAGCAATCGACCTTTTCGAGTGCTAAACTTTCCCGCCGTCGGGACAAGGTCCGAGAATCAATCCTCCAACTGCTCCTGCATAACCGTCCGTTCCGCAAAATCGATCCACCGGAAGAAACGGAAACAAGCGATACTCGCTGCCGCCAGAGCGCTCCAAACCGAAAAGAGGAGCAGTCCGATCGGCCATACCGTCAGGAAGAAGAGCAGAGTAATGAAAAACGGCAACACCCGATCGGAGATACGCTCACGCACACGGCTTCCTTCGAGTAAGGCGGATATTTTTGTCTGCAACACTTCCGCAAACACCGCGTCTATCTGTTCGTCGCCCCGGACCGACCTTCCGACCAACTCACCCAGCTGTTTCCGTCCGGTCATGAGCGTATTCTCTTTCGCCACTCCCTGAACCGACGCCAGGGCATCTCCGGAAAATTCAACACTGATTCCCTGGGCGCGCAGGCGACCAACCTCATCGTTCAACTGCTCAAACTGCTTCGTCTTATCGTCAGCGGAAAGGAAGGATGTCTGATCGAAGGAAAGGAGGTATTCATCAACCGTTTTCTTTTCCTTTACCAGAGCGCCCAATTCAGGCTGGATATACCCACCCCATTCGAGTATTTTCTCGATCGCTCCATGTCCGAGTCGGAATCTCGGCTCAAGATCATCCCACGAAAGTGACCGGATGGATACGAAATACCCGAGGGAGAGCGCCAGCGAAAATGCGAACACACTCACCTGCTTCGCCACGAGCAGCAACCGTGACGGGGAAAACCTGAGACGCTCCCGCTGCTCATGTCCTACCATCACGGCAGCGACGTACAGAAGCGAGACAACGATTATTCCCCCGAAATACGCCCGCCAATCGGAAGCCCAAAAGAAAATAGGAAGAGTAAATGCGAGCGCACCGGCCATTTTCATCTCTTTTTCCTTCCAAAGAACGAATCCGGAAAACATCCATATGAAAAGGATTGAGGCAAGCGCAAGCGTCGACATGAGTCGCCCCGTCTCCGGAAGCCGAACTGTACCGAAAAAATATCCCCAGAAAATCACTGAGAAGGCGCACAGGATCAGGAAATGTCCGACCAGAAGTTTTCGCCGACGTGTCCACTGCATATATTCTTTCTTACTAGAGACCATGAGCCGCCTTATTGCGCACATGCTCCTCAAAGGTATTCGCGAAAATCGTCTCACCGGTCTTCGGATCACTCAGGAAATATAACGTGTCATTCTGCGCCGGATTCAAAGTCGCCGTAATCGCCGAAAGACCGGGATTCGAAATCGGACCAGGCGGAAGACCTTTATGAATGTAAGTATTATACGGAGAATCAGTCCGTGTTTCCTCGAAAGAGTGCTGGATCTTGTTCAACCCGAGCACGTACTTCACCGTCGCATCACTCTGAAGCGGCTGACCGATCGACAATCGACGCAAGAAAATTCCGGCTACGAACGAACGGTCCCGATCGCTTCGTACCTCAGTCTCGACGATACTTGAGAGTATCAGGGTCTCATATGCGCGTGATGGTGTCTGTCCCGAAAGAAGAGGCCAGGCCTTTTTCTCGAATGTCTCCAGCATAACCTCCACTATCCTTTCGGCATCCACTTGACGATCAAAACGATAGGTATCCGGAAAAAGAAACCCCTCGAGTCCACCCTCAAGCGTCACCGACTGGAGGAAAGAGAATTGAGAGCGCCACTCCTCCTTCGGCTTCCGAACCAAGGAAAGAAATGCCTCGCCTGGGAGACCTGCTTCCGTAAGCCGATCTGCCATCTGAAGGGCGGTGAACCCTTCCGGAAAAGTCACCCGGATATCCCGCGAAAGAGTCTGTCCCGTAGTGATCCGGAGCGCGATCTCTCGTGATGATAATTCAGGCGCAAGACGATACTCTCCCGCCACCATACCACCATCGAGCTTCTTCAGGCGCGCAAGAGCATAAAGGAATCCGAAACGATTCCGAACGATACCAACTTCTTCCAAGTTCGTTGCGACCACCAAAGCATTCTCGCCCCGCCTGACTTCGAATACCTGTTCAGAAAGCGCCGATCCAGACTGACCGGACCAGAATTCAAGCAGACTCAAAACACTCGCGCTTCCAATCGCCAGAACAAGGAAAAAAATAAGAAGAAAAACGCGCATAGGAATTAAGAATCTAAAAAAATCAATCCGACCCTTTCGCCTCAAAATGATTTCAGTATCAGAGGCACGAAGAAAAATCCGGGGAATTCTTCCTTGTACAATTCATTCTCGCTCCGTTTCTCGAAATAGCAAAGGTGATTCCTGATCGGCATCACCATTTTTCCTGAAAGCGCCAACTGTTGGCGGAAAGACTCCGGAATACTATCGACGGAAGCCAACACCAGAATACGATCGAACGGAGCGTCCTCCGGGTACCCCTCTCCGCCCTCACCCAGAAAACACTCGACCCGCCCGCTTTTGATGAAGTCGAATTTCTCAAGATTCCGTTGGCCGAGGATATGCAACTCTTCGGTCCGTTCGAAAGCGATCACTTTCCCCTGATGCCCGACCACATAGGCGAGCAGTCCGGTCACCCAGCCGGATCCGCTTCCGACGACGAGTATCCGATGCCCCTCTTTGATCTCAAGCAGTTCGAGCATGACGGCCACCAGACTCGGCTGCGGTCCCATTCGACCATGCCCGATCGGGAGAGGAATATCCGCATCCGCCTCACCCTCAAATTCCTGCGGAAGGAATTCCGCACGAGAAACCGACTCGAAGGCCAAGACAAGCTCCTCCGAACGCAGGTAATTGTTCTGTTTCAGCGTTTCGACAAGAGGAACCATAGGCGCGAAGTCCGTTATATCCCGATAACCTGTATCAGAACGTCGCGTTTGCGCGAACCATCGAACTCAACCGCGAAGATATTCTGTCGCTCCGTCAAACGCACTTTCCCCTTCTCGACCGGAATCGTCTCGCTGTTCCCCAGGAGGATGGCTTTGCAGTGGGAATGCCCATTGCTCCGACCATCCGACATGCTATCCCGCTTCAACTAGAAAAGATCATGGGTGTATTGGTCATCCACCGGGACAATCTTATAGAGAACACGCATGAAATCCTGCAGAAGCATGGATTCGTTGTGATTGATAGCCACACCCATCGTGGTATGCGGCACATAGATCAATACCTGACCTTCACGTATCCCCGAACGGTCGATGATTTCCTGGACCTGGTCGGTAATAT
>JAYRFE010000094.1:0-3450 GCA_041908545.1 Candidatus Moraniibacteriota bacterium | reverse complement strand
ATCATCACGAGCGGTGGTGTCGATCTCGCGGAAGTGGACTGCAAATATATGCGTTCGCGTCTCTATCCAAATCTCTATCTCGTCGGAGATATCTTGAATATCGATCGTCCGTCCGGCGGGTACAGCTTGCAGCTTTGTTGGACCACCGGTTTCGTCGCTGGTGCGTCGGCCGCGGAGAATGAATGAAAAAAGCGCCGTACCGTCGAAGGGGAGGCCGTGCGCTTGGGGGCAGGAAAGTCCGTGTTCGGACTCATCCTTCGGGTACCGATCGGGAACGGCGCGAACAAAAGGCGTCGATGGCTGCCTTGTGCGCCGAACGGTGTTGCTCGGGATTACACTGAATGCAGAGCATCCGGTATCCGCGATAGTCCTCATAAGGTGTCTCGCATCGGGGACACTTCTCTGTTTCTGTTTCGACGGCTTCTTCTGAAGCCTGAGAAAGAAGAGCACTCATGACGAATTCTCCGGGAGAGATACTTGGAATCTGCCAAGCCAGTCGGTACCTGTTTTCAATATATCACGGATCCGTATTCTGCTTCCGGGTTATTCGAATGCGGTAAATCTGAACGTGAGTATCTTGACTTCCGTATCCGGTTTGACCCGGTCTCCGTAATACTTCCGGAATGTCCGATACATCTCTTCCTCCGAGGGGTATCTCTCATGTCCGATCCAGTCTGCCTCCTCGAGAGAGTCAAGTGTTTTTTTATGCAAGGAGGTAATGATGGCTGTTCCGAATGTCTCGTTCGTTTCCTTGTTCAGGAAGACGAGCTCATCGCCTTCCTGAAGATCTTTGTCATCGAATAATCTCCAAGTGGATGTTTTTTCTCCGGCGAGTATCTGCTGTGCGAGATGCGGGGCGAATTTGAGGGTTTTCATAGGCGTAATGTTTCAATACCTTTGCATTGCCTGTATACCGGGTATGCAGAGTGACACTACCAGTCGAGGATTGATCCTGGTTCAGCCACGCCCCTTGTAACTCGTGTTCTACGACAAGGGGAATCAATGCTTTGTAGGATTCTCCGGCGATATGGAACGCGTCTTTATTTTCCGTGTTTTTTGAGAATGGGCAGAGGAGCTTGGTTTTTAACGAATTTCTCCATCCAGGCCAGTTTCATTTCTAATGCTTCAGTGGCGTTTTCTGAGAGACTATGGTCATTTCCTTCAAAAATAACAAGACGATGTGGTATCTCGAGGCTAATCAGTTTTTCTGAGAGACGGATGCTTGTTTTCGGGTCCACTCTCCAATCTGCCGAACCGTGCATGATAAGAATCGGAATATCTTTAGGGAGTCTTTCTGGCCAGTACCATACTGATCGTTTCTTCAGGTCAGCTTCAGATCCACCGAATGTTTTGTTGTAGTGTTCAATCATTTCTGGTCTGAAGAAGACATCTCCCGGCATATCGACGATTCCTGAGACGACGATGGCAGCCCTTGCCCAATCGGTTTCGGCGAGCAATCGATAGGTTGTCATGCCCCCTCGGCTTGCACCATAGATTCCGATTGCATGAGAATCAGCTGATTCATCGGCATCGATAAGATTTTTCAGGGCCAAAACCGAATGGAAGTCTTCCCCACCCATTTCATCTGGTGCGCCATCTTCTCCGAATCCCATGCACTGAGATCCGATTACAATATATCCTGCCCGGGCGAATTCTGCGATCATACCCATGAACAACATGCCGTATTTGATAGAACCAAACATGCCGGTTCCGCCGCGATTGAAGATAATGATAGGGCATTTTTTCCCATTAATATGTTTCGGGCGGACAGAGAACCCGTCATATCGCAGGCCCTTCACTTTATAAGAAAAGGTAACCGCATGTATTAGTTCGGAGTTCTTTTTAGTACGCGTTCTTTCCTCTTCATCGATATGGTTTAGGAGGTCGGTATCGAGTGTGATTTCCTGCATCGATGTAGTCAGATGTTCAAACGAAGGTTTCATAAAAATAGGTAATTCAAAGATAGAAAAAAAATGGCTGGTAGTCGAAACTACCAGCCGAGAGTAAGCGACTTCGGGATTTTTCAGTGTATCGGAATCGATGCGCCGTGCGTTGGAAGGGTCGGACGAACCTGCATGAGCATCCGCCCTCCCTCGACTTTTTCGCAACATTTCGCGCAAGCCGCTCCACAGTCAGCTCCACCTTGGCAGAGGCTTCCTGCCGTGTTGCCGATCAGGTATTCGTCGCCGAATGTAGCCCGGTAGAGTTCGGAAGTCTTGAGGAGAGAGTGTTGCCAGTTCTGCCGGTCATCGTTGCCTCGGATTCCGAAATACGGGAAGTGGTCAAGGAAGAAGCCGAAGGCTTTCTGGCAATCGACGCGGTACTTCGCGGTGTCCAGGATGTGGGCATGCCAGAACCTGTCGATGCCTTTGGTCGGCACAACGGCTTCTTCCGGGTTCGTAACGGCAAGGAACAAATACCGCCGGTACAGTTCCGAAAGATTCTCGACATCGTCACGGCTGAGCGCATCGCCATCTTCGGGGTTCATGAGCTTGACCTTGATCGGATCGAGATCAATTTTCTGGATTGCCTTCCAAATTGGGTGGCAATCAAGGGTTGTCGGATTTATATCCATTGTGTAGTACTCCTCAGTTGAGAACAAGTAAAAGAACATCAAACGCGGAATACCATTATCCGCTTTTTTATGGTACGAGAATTGATTTTGGGTGTCAAGTTGAGTATTTTTTAGATGTCTTGAGATAGAGATTGTTCGTATGTAGTGTAGTAGTTTTGGTTTTCTCGGTCTGTGAGTGGCGGAAGGTTGCACTTCTAAACTAAGACAAAACGGTTTTTGCCTGGAGTTAGATGGCCGTTGAATTCACAGAAGTTCCCAGACCGAGGATTTTTCGAAACCTCTTTACAAGAACCACGAAAAAAGGATAATAAGGGATGCTTTTTACCAACAAGCATTTTTCGGTTTTCATCCGACCTGGCGGATCCAGGGGATTTTTCAGGAGAAGCAAAATGGCAGATGTCGGTGGTTACATGTGGGAAGCTGATTGGTCTTCTCATCGGAATGGAAGTTATCGGCCGTCTCCGGTGGTACACAGAATCGCTTGTATCGAAAAAGGCGAAACGCCTGCCGATTCGAAATGTGAGGAATACAAGGCCGCCTGCGGTGTTTCGGGGCAGTCTTGGGCGATGTCGGCCCAGGGCATCAAGGCGACTTCAACCCATGCGTTCCACTATCCCGAAGGAAAAACTCTCTGTCCGACCTGTTTTCCTTCCTCTGCTTCCAGGGCATGATTCGAGTTTTCCCGTGTCTCGGATACTCCCGCGACGACAGCGCACGACCTTTTCGGTACGGCGCTTTTTCTTTTTATGTAAGACAAAACATAGCAGGCTACTATTGTTTCTCAAGAATCACCCTGAGCCGATCGATGACCGCTTTTTCCCAGTATTTCATCGAGTACCAGCGTAGCAGCGGAACCGCGATTATACGTAGCCATT
>JAYRFE010000093.1:0-11498 GCA_041908545.1 Candidatus Moraniibacteriota bacterium | reverse complement strand
CTTTTTTGCGCGTGATTTCTTTACCCCTGATGGATGAAAAAGAGGTTCGGGAGGCGATACGTTGGGAAATCGAGGCGAATATTCCTTTGACACTCGATCAGGTCTATTATGACTGGCAAATGCTCGGGGACACGCTGCCGACCGAGAAGGGGAAAATGAACATTCTGTTCGTCGCGGTGGCCAGAGTCGTCGTCGATCAGTTTGTCGGGGCGCTCGAGGCGGCCGGTCTTGATGTCGTGGGACTCGAAACCGAATCCATCGCGCAGGCTCGGAGTCTTCTGTCCGAAGCGGATGAGAAGAAGACGACGCTTACGGTCGATATCGGCGATCGGCGTACCAGCCTTCTGGTATCGGTCGGAAATATCCCTTGTTTCACGTCGAGCGTTCCCTTGTCGTCTCAGATGATCACCGATTCCATCGCGAAACATCTTCGGATTTCCTTTCAGGAAGCGGAAGATATCAAGATCAAGCAAGGTCTCGGTTCGCTCGCACTGCATGGACCGGTGTTCGAGGCGGCATTGCCCGTGCTTGAAAACATTTCTTCCGAGATTGAGAAATCAATCGGTTTTTACAGGGAAAATCTCCGTTATTCGACGGACATCGATTCAATCGTGTTGTGTGGCGGGGGATCGAATATGAAAGGGCTGCTTCCGTATCTCTCCCGTCGACTCGGACGGGATGTCGTTTTCGGTAATCCCTGGGTGAACGTACATCTGGGAAACAGACTTCCTCCGATCGATCGGAATCATTCGGTGCAGTATTCGACGGCGATCGGACTTTCACTCCGTGGCATAGATGAATATGAAAATATTGCTTAACTTGTTACCGGAAGAAAAGAAACGGGTCGCCGAGCAGCGAATGCATTTCCGTTTTCTCGTTTGGCAGATATTTCTCCTGTTCTCTCTGGAAGTTTTTTTCCTTGGAGTCCTGATCGCGATATCCACATTGCTTGACTTTGAACGGAGACATCAGGAAGTATTGGGGCAGGATTTCAACCGTTTTCATGATGAAGATAAGAAGTTGAAGCTGTATGAAGAGAAGTTTCGCACCGTGAATGAACACGTCCAGTCGATGGCTCCGATCAGCAAGAATCACTTCTTTTTCACGAATATCTTCTCTCTGCTCGATCATCACATGAGTGATTCGATCGTGCTGGAGCGCGTAGCGACCAAGGACTTCAAACTTTTCCTTTCCGGATCGGCCAGGACTCGGGATGATCTGATCGTTTTCAATGAAGCGTTGAAGAGCGATGCGTGTTTCTTGTCGGTCAACCTCCCTCTCGCGAACCTCCTCTCTCAGAAAGATATCAGTTTTCAGTTCGATATCATCGTAAAAGAATCTTGTCTTCATGATACTGACTTATGAATGGATTTTTCAAACAGAAATACGGATTGATCCTCTTTGTCGGTATATTCATCGCCATGGGATTGACGTATTGGTTCGGTATACGAAAAATGGTGGATGCCATACGGACGGAACGGGATGATATCCAGAGAATGCTGGTGATACGTGAGAACAGGAATCATCAGTTGGGCCGGCTTGAGGAATACGATGCCCAATATGAACGCATCGTGAATGACGAGAAACAGTTGGACGTCTTTATGGGTCGTGACAATATGGTCGAGTTCGTGAGACAGCTGGAATCTCTCGCCGAAGAGGAGGGTGTTTCCGTGGTTCTTGAGGCTCGGGAGGCACCGAAGCCCACAAAGAAAAAGCCGGCCTCCAAACCGGTTGATGAGAAAAATTCCGGAAAAAATGATGCGGAGGTGCCGACGGACAAGAAAGAAAAGAAAGACCCGAGTATTTTCGAGAGTCTGCCGAGCAACACGTACACCTACTTGGGCTTGCACGTGATCGGTGAGACGGAGAAAGTCGTAAGATATCTCCATAAGGTCGAAACTTTTCCCATCGCCCTGGATATCATCGCTATCGAGGCTCTTCGGAAGGAAAATCCGGACTTTTCCCAGGAGAGGGAATCCGAGAAACCGGTATCGGTTGAGGAGCAGGGAGCCCCTCTGATTTCGACGGATGAGTCGGTCTCGCAGGAGGAAGGAAGGGACATTTTTGCGGAAGTTCCCGAAGAGATCGTCTCGAAAAAATCGGAAACGAAAGCCTTTCGGGTCGAAGTGACCGCGGATCTCATCGTCTATCATCCCAAGGAATAACCGTATGAAAAATCCACTCGCCGATATTTCCCGATTCCGTTCCCGATTTTCCTTCCGGAAGGTGACACTTTTCTGGTATCGATCGTACCGGCGTATGTTTCTTGCGCTTTTCGTCGTCGTATTCATGGCCGGAGCCTGGTATTGGTACTATAATCTTTACCAGTACTCGTGGGACGAGAAGACGAAAAGGGCATTCTTGGATTCATATGTCCAAGAGACCGATTTCAAGGAAATCAGTTTCAAAAAAGCCGTTTCCATCGCCCACGAGAAACGGAAACAGTACGATGCCGGTATATCCTTGGAACACGATCTTTTTCGGCTCGATGTTTTTCCGGAGCAGAAAAGATAGGTCTGCAGTTTGGGCAACCAGGAGGAAAGAGGAAGAATGCGGTATTTGACGCTGGTGACCGATGTGCTAAAGTTTCCGGATGCATACCCAGAAAAAAACGAGACAATCGACCCTTTCCGCCTTATTCGGAAACATTCCTTCCTGGCGGCTGACTCAGATTGAGCGGGCGCTTTTTTTGCCGTCTATTCGTTCTTTCGAAGATATAACGACGCTTCCGGCCGCCTGGCGGACACCGCTGCACGAAGAGGGGATATTCGTATCGTACGGAGAGGCGCAGGTTTTTTGGAGCCAGAAAAAGGATACTTTCAAAGCCTTGTTGACATTGGCTGATGGCAAGAGGATCGAGACGGTGCTTATGAGAAACGCCCGTGGTGCTTTTACGGTCTGCGTCTCGACTCAGGTCGGCTGTGCCATGGCCTGTACGTTCTGTGCGACCGGGAAAATGGGATTTTCGCGAAACCTCTCGAATGACGAGATTGTCGATCAGGTGCGGCATTGGATGTATTTTCTGGCTGATCATCCGGAGATATCGGCGCGTATCAGCAATATCGTCTATATGGGAATGGGTGAGCCACTGGCGAATTACGAGGCGGTGAAACAGTCGCTCCGGACGATTCTCGCCCACACCGATATCGGCCCGACTCATATCACGGTTTCGACGGTCGGTTTGGTTCCGATGCTCGATCATATCCTCGATGATGCGGAGTGGCCGGCGGTGCGATTGGCGGTGTCGCTCCATAGTGCCGATCAGAAAACCCGGAAGGAAATCATGCCGACCTCGTATGATGATTTCCCTGAAACCTTGGCTCGGTGGGCGGAGCGGTATTTCACGAAATTCGATTCGAAGCGTCGGCACTTGACGTTCGAATACATCATGCTCTCCGGAGTGAATGATTCGGAAAGGCACGCAGAAGCCTTGATCAAGTTTGTCCGGCGGATCGGCAAGGTGCGTATCAATCTCATTCCGTATAATTATACGGGGGACGTCTTTCGGAAAAGCACGCAGCGGGAAATCGATGCGTTTCAAGAGCGCCTCGAGTCGGCCGGGGTGGATGTCACCCTTCGATGGACGATGGGTGAGGATATCGACGCCGCCTGCGGTAAGCTCGCAATACGTAAAAAATAAGAATAGGGACTCCGTTTGATTCCCCATTGTATTCCTGGTACACTGTCTATCCTATGTCAGATCGTTATTTCATCACGACTTTCGGGTGTCAGCAGAATGAGGCTGACTCGGAACGGATCGCGAGCTTCTATGAGGCGCGCGGTTTGGTCCGGGCGGAAAACATGCGGGAAGCCCAGGTGATCATCTTGAACACCTGCGTTGTCCGTGAGCGGGCCGCCGAGAAGGTTTTCGGTCTCGTGCGGAATATTCGGAGGGGACTTCAAGGAAATACGGACGCGCGTATCGTCGTGACCGGTTGTCTTATCGGCGCGGCTTCCCGGGTTCCGGGCGGCAAGATGATGAAATCTCTCCGGGCCCGATTGCCTGATGTAGACTTCCTTCCTTTGGAGGAAGTCGGGTTCGAGTATGCACCGAAAAGGACTTCCCTGCGGTCGGTCTCAGTCCCGATATCGAACGGGTGTAACAATTTCTGTTCCTATTGTATCGTGCCGTTTTCACGCGGGAAAGAGCGCTCCCGACCTTTCGAAGAAATCCTGAATGAAGTGGAGGCAGCGGTACGGAACGGGGCGGAGGAGGTCATGTTGCTCGGCCAGAATGTGAATTCCTATGGAGCCGATCTGCTTCTGGAAAAACTTGGTGAGAAGGAGGAATATGTTTTGCCGGATGGCCGATCGGTGAAGCCGGTCATGGTCAAACACCTTTCCCGTCATCGCATCCCGACCCTTTTCCCCTTTTTGCTTGAGGCAGTGGCGATGTTTCCTGAGGTCAGAAAAGTTTCCTTCATTTCTTCGAATCCGTGGGATTTTTCGGAAGAGCTGATCGACGTCATCGCGAGATATCCGAATATCGATCGCCTCATCCATCTGCCGGTACAGGCGGGGAGCGATTCGGTGTTGAAACGGATGAATCGCTGGTATACTCAGGAAGAGTATCTCGCACTTATCGAACGTATCCGAACCCGGGTACCTGATGTGAAATTCACCACGGACATCATCGTCGGTTTTTCCGGAGAGACGGAGGCGGAATTCGAAGAGACGAAAAAGGTGGCACGGCTTGTGAAGTTCGAGAAGGCATATATCGCCTGGTATTCGCCCCGACCAGGAACGGTAGGCATGAAGGAAATGAATGATGATGTTCCGTTCCTGGAAAAGAAGCGTCGACACCGGGAACTGGATGAGCTGGTCCTGACTTTGTCCGGAAACGAATGGGCTCTCAAGAAATAACGGATGCGAAACCAGATCGGGCTCACGTTTCGTTCGGGAACAAAAGCCCGTTTTCGTCTACTGCGCTACAATCGGTAATAACGTATCATTTTTAATCAGGGCTTCGGTATCGGGAACGGTCTCTTCGCGATATGTCCGGAACACCGGTATCGGGGAAATCGTTCCAGGTATCCGCTTCATTATTTCGTATGGGAAAAACATCTTCGCTCTCACTGATTTCTTGGAACGTGAACGGCATCCGTGCAGCGGAACGAAAAGGCTTTCTGGAGTGGCTGCATCATCATCGGTATTCCATCGTGTGTCTGCAGGAGACGAAGATCTCACATCCGGATCAGCTTTCGAAATCCCTGGCGCAGCCGGATGGATACTTCGCGTATTTCCACTGTGCGACGGAGAAGAAAGGATACAGCGGGACGGCGGTGTATACCCGGGAGGAGCCTCTCGAGGTGAAGACTTTCTTTGGGGCCGATTCCCTGCTGTCTCATGAGGGGAGGGTGATGGAGCTCCATTTCCAGGATTTCGTGCTTTTGAATATCTATTTTCCAAACGGAGGATCAGGGGAAGAGCGGCTCAGGTATAAGATGCGGTTTTATGCGGAATTCCTGGCATATATTTCTGATCTGACGGCGCAAGGAAAACGCGTCGTCTTCTGCGGCGATGTGAATACGGCGCATCAGGAAATTGATCTGGCGCGACCGAAGGAAAATCAGAAGACCTCCGGATTCCTTCCGGAAGAACGGGCGTGGATGGATGACCTGCTTGCGGCCGGATTCGTCGATGTGTTCCGAAAGACGTATCCGGAACAGGTCCGGTATTCGTGGTGGGACATGAAGACGCGTGCCCGGGAACGGAATATCGGCTGGCGTATCGATTATTTTTTCGTGGATACCGGATTTGCATCATACGTGAATGATATCGAGTATCTGACCGATGTTTCCGGATCCGATCACTGTCCGGTGAAGATGACCCTGCATATCTGAGAGAGGCAGTTCGGTTTCATGATTCATGATGGATTTTTCGGATAAAAAAAGCCGGCACCTCTCTTCTCAGGGAGAGGGCCGGCAAAAGCGCAGTGCTGGTGGCTGCTGCGATTATCGTTTTCGGCGGACGGTGCCGATACCGAAGAGGGCGATACCGAGGAGAACAAGGCTGCCTGGTTCCGGGATGGATCGGGTGATACCCAGACTATCGATCCACAGAGATGTCCGGTTCGGGTCTCCGATGATGTTTTCGACCCAGACGGCGATCGTCCAGTCGGCCGAGGCCATCGCCATGAGGCTCGGTCCTCCTCCGCCGGAAAGATCGGGGACGATATAGGAAAAAATCGTCCAGTAATCGATCGGTGGCAGTGTCACCCAGTCGAAAAACCCCGGGCCGGTGAGGGAAAACCCAGCAAAATCATTGTTGACTTCGGGAATAACGACATATCCGAATGAAATGATATCACCGGTCCGGATATCGGGAAGGGTGAATTCGATACCGCCATCATGATTGCGCGGTCCTTGTCCGGGCGCTATCCTGAGGCAGAAGTTTCCTTCGTAACAGGGGAAGTGGAGGCCGCTCTTCGCGACATCCGGTACGACATCGACATTGCCGTAAGTCGTTGCGGCCGTCGGAATCGACCCGGCTTCGAAATCGAAGGTGACAAGAGGAGTTGCGGCTGCTACCTCTTGAAACGCGACTAGTAGGATTGCGATTGCCAGTATGAAGAGGGGAAGGCGGACGAGCATGGTGAAAACGGAGTTACAGGTATTGGACAACATCGATGCATCCTCCAAAGTTGTGCTACTGTAAAGGAACAAAAGAGTCTTTCTTCGAACTCGTTCGAAACAATAACACGGAATTTATCATGTTGCAAGTTTTGGGAGGGTGAACTGTTTAAAGGGTAGCGAGTATGAAAAGTGACATCGTTTTTCGATTGAAACAGGGGAGCATAGGAG
This sequence comes from Candidatus Moraniibacteriota bacterium, assembly GCA_041908545.1. Taxonomy (GTDB): domain Bacteria; phylum Patescibacteriota; class Minisyncoccia; order Moranbacterales; family UBA1568; genus JAGOSP01. Next base: position 4,695 of record JAYRFE010000093.1, on the reverse strand, counting down.
TTCTTCCGACCGATACGGTATATGGTATTGTCGCATCGGCGAGGATTCCGGAGGCCGTGGAACGGGTATACGCTCTCCGTAATCGGGACACGGACAAGCCCTGTATCGTCCTGCTTCCGGATGCGGGGGCGCTTGAAGAATACGGGATTGTTCCTACGGTTTATGAATCGGAATTTCTTGATAAGCGGTGGCCGGGTCCGGTAAGCGTCCTGTTCCCTTGCGATAGCGAGTGTTTCTTTTTTCTGCATCGCGGCACGAAGATGCTTGCGTTCCGAGTACCGGATCATGCGTGGTTGCGCGACGTGCTTCGGGAAACCGGCCCGCTCATCGCTCCGAGCGCGAATCCGCAAGGAGAGCCGGTAGCGCGCATTCTCGATGAGGCGAGGTCATATTTCGGTTCCCGAGTTGATTTGTATGCCGATGGAGGGAAACTCGCAGGAGAATCGTCGACTCTTGTCCAATTCGAGGGAAATCAGATGCGAGTTCTGCGGGAAGGAAAAATGAAGCTATGAAGGAAACCGATCAGACAATCGTTCCTCTTGCGGAGCGTATGCGGCCGCAATCAGCCGAGACTTATATCGGACAGGAGAAGATTTTCGGTGAGGGGAGTTTTCTGCGTGAAGCAGTAAGAAACGGTATGCTCCCCTCCCTTATCTTTTGGGGGCCGCCCGGAAGCGGTAAGACGACACTCGCCCGGATACTTGCCCGGGAACTTGATTCGGTATTCGTGAATCTCTCCGCGGTTTCGAGCGGGAAGAAGGATTTGACGGCCGTGCTCGAGCAGGCGGAAAGGGATCGCGCGGACGAGAAGCGGACCATTCTTTTTCTTGATGAGATCCATCGCTGGAACAAGGCGCAGCAGGATGCGCTTCTACCATTCGTCGAGGCGGGAATAATCACGCTCATCGGTGCCACGACGGAGAATCCGAGCTTTTCCGTGAATTCGGCGTTGCTTTCGCGTACTCGGGTATTGGTATTGCAGTCTTTGTCTCCCGAAACCATAGTGGTGCTTCTGAATCGGGCGCTTCGGGAGGATATGGTCCTTCTTGCGAAGAAGGTGCAGGTCGAAGAGGGTGTGACGGAATTTCTTGCTGAGGCCTCTGGAGGGGATGCACGACAGGCCCTTTCGGCTCTCGAGGCATGTGTATTCCGGACGAAAAGGGTGACGATGGAGGTGGCTGAGGCGGTTATGCAGCGATCCCATCTCCTGTATGACAGGCGAGGGGAATGGCACTACGATGTGATTTCGGCGTTGCATAAGTCTTTGCGCGGAAGCGATGCTGATGGCGCGCTTTACTGGCTCGGTCGTATGCTCGAGGCCGGGGAAGACCCGCTCTATGTCGCGCGCCGATTGATCCGTTTCGCTTCCGAGGATGTCGGACTTGCGAATTCGTTTGCTCTTCCGCAGGTTGTCGCGGCGCTTGAGGCCTGTCGGCATCTTGGAATGCCGGAATGCGAGCTTAATTTGGCACAGGCGGTCGTGTATCTCGCCAAGTCGAAGAAATCCAATGCTCTGTATGAGGCGTATGGCCGCGTGAAGGATGATATCCGGAAATTTCCGAACGAACCGGTACCACTTCACCTGCGTAATGCACCGACCAAACTCATGAAGGATCTCGGATACGGGCAGGGGTACAAATATACGCCAAAATTCAAGGATTCTGAGACATCCGAACAGGAATACCTGCCGGAGAAGCTCAGGGGAAGAAAGTATATCGTTACTCAGTTGGGCGAGTGAGTGGAATTTTGGGTGAAGTGCTCGATCGGGTTTGGAGCTTGCCTCATGGCCTCATACGAGCTACTTTTAATGAGTAGTAAGGGATGGTAATTGGTAAATTGACCGTTATATGTTTCCTGGTATCCAGAATAAGGCTCCCGAATTTTCCCTGCCGGATCAGAACGGGCAGCCGCGTACACTCGCGGATTTTCTCGGGCAGTGGGTAGTCCTGTATTTTTATCCGAAAGACGATACGCCCGGGTGCACGAAGGAGGCCTGTAGTTTTCGAGACGGATTCGCACGTTTCAAGCGGGCGGGCATTGTCGTATTGGGCGTTTCGGCGGACTCAGTGAGGAAGCATGCAAAATTTGTCGAGAAGTATGAACTCCCGTTTCTCCTCTTGGCTGATGAGAGTAAGATTGTTGTGGAGCAGTATGGCGTGTGGGCGAAAAAGAAATTCATGGGCCGCGAATACATGGGTATCCTGCGTACGACCTTTCTTATCGATCCGGCAGGGAAGATCGCGAAGATCTATGAAAACGTGAAACCTGAGGAGCACGCGGAGGAAGTACTCTCCGAGGTTCTGCGATTGACGACCGGGAAGAAGGGGGAATAATGAGCGATGGTTCATCCGGTGATAACTGATATGAAAGCAAGAGTATGAAGATGACTGCGGGAGAGAAATTGACGAAGGTGATGAAGGATATAGTGCGGGTGCGGATCGAGACAGGAGCGCTTGACGAGGTGGTCCGTCTGGCCGATGGACGACATGAAATGATTATTCGTATCGAAGATCCGAAACGGATGACCCGACGGGGACTCATTCTTCTGGTGCGGAAAATCGTGGTCTTGGCCAAGGCGAAACGGTTGAAGCGGCTGGTGTTGTCCACGGAGAGTCTGCGTTTCAAATCGCTTCCGATCGGGAACGAAGATCTTGGAGAGCTCTGCGCGATCAATATGCTGATGGCGCACCATGCCTTCACCGAGCACCTTGCCAAACCCAAGGACGGTTTTCCGATGATCGATGAGATCGTAATCGAGGGAGCCGACCGGGATTTCCGACGCGGATTGGAACGAGGAATCATTATCGGTATCGAAACGAATGCCTGTCGGCGTCTCGCGAATCTCCCTGGAGGCGATATGACTCCGTCGGTCTTGGCGAATGAAGCCAGGAAGGTCGCGGCCAAGCTTCCGATCAAGGTGAAAATCCTCGGAGTGTCGGAAATGCAGAAACTCAGGATGGGCGGTGTGCTCGGCGTCGGGAAAGGATCAGCTTTTCCTGCGAAATTCATCGTGATGGAATACTTCGGTGGCAAGAAGGGTGATGCGCCGATCGTGCTCGTGGGCAAGGGAGTGACGTTCGATACGGGGGGTATCAATCTGAAGCCGGGTGATTCGATGCTCGGGATGAACATGGACATGTCGGGCGGGGCGGCGGTCATCCACGCGTTGGCAGCGGCAGCGCGACTGAAGGTCAAGAAGAATATCGTTGTTCTGGTACCGGCCGTCGAGAATATGCCTTCGGGTACGAGTTATCGTCCGGGCGACATCCTCCGTTCGATGTCGGGAAAGACGATACAAGTCGACAATACGGATGCGGAAGGGCGTATCATTCTGGCCGACGCGTTGACATACGCCAAGCGCTATAGTCCTGCGCTTGTGGTCGACGTCGCAACCTTGACGGGGGCGGCTCTTGTAGCTCTTGGTGAGCGCGCTTCAGCTCTCTTTACACAGGATGAGGATCTCGAGCGGCGTTTCCGTGAACTGGGAGAGAGAAGCGGGGATTATGTCTGGCCGTTGCCGCTTTGGGATGAATACGATGCGGAAATCAAGGGTACTTTCGCTGATTTTTCCAATCTTGGGAAGACTCGTTGGGGCGGGGCGATCACGGCTGCTGCCTTTCTCAAACAATTCGCGGACGGATATCCGTGGGTGCATCTCGATATTGCGCCGCGCATGACCGCCGTCGAGGGAGAATACCTCGCCAAGGGTGCCGCCGGCGCTCCGGTTCGTCTTCTCGTCAAACTCTTGGAAGGTGATAAGTGAGATGTATTCAAATCCTCTTGCTTGTGAGCTAGAGAATAAGGCTTTGAAAAGCCTTATTCCTTCTTTCCCAGTATGTGATTTGGACTTGATTGCGGAGAGAGCCCTTCTGCGTTTCGGTGGGTTTCTTTTTTTACCGCGTGGAAGTCGGAAGTCTGGTATACTGAAGGAACTTTTGAAGAGGGAGACAACAATGGAATGAGGGAGGCGTCTGATAAAAGGAATCCTATGAGGATATCATGGAAAATAGTGGTCGGTATCCTGGGGTTCGGCATTGTCTTGGGAGGAGTATGGTACGCGCGGTATCCGGAAAAGATCGCTGAGATTAAGATCCCGAGCATTCCGAAGGAGAGTTGTTTGGAGCATAACACAGACAAACATATGAAAAAGACACAAGCGGAACTGGATCGGTATGGGCGGGCGTATTTTGCCGGGGGGTGTTTCTGGTGTACGGAGAGCGATTTGCAGAAGGCTCCCGGGGTGATCGAGGTCGTCTCGGGATATGCGGGCGGACATGTCGAGAATCCGACGTATGGGGATGTGACGAGTGAAAAGAGCGGACATCGGGAAGCAGTGGAAGTGTACTATGATGAAAAGGTGACCACCTATGAGGATCTCGTGCATTATCACCTCATGCATATCGATCCGACGGATGCGGGCGGACAATTCTATGATCGCGGAGAGAGTTACCAATCGGTGATATTCTTTCGTTCCGAGGAGGAACGTTCGATCGCGGAGCGGGCCATACGGGAATTGGATGCGGCGAAGATCTTTTTGAAGCCGGTGGCGGTCAGAGTGTTGCCCTATACGAATTTTTACACGGCCGAGGAGTATCATCAGAACTATGCCGAAGAGAATACGCTCAAATACTGTGCGTACCGGGAGTCGAGCGGTCGGGATGCTTTCCTTGAGAGGTATTTCGGTGGTAAGAGCTG
>JAYRFE010000092.1:0-1616 GCA_041908545.1 Candidatus Moraniibacteriota bacterium | reverse complement strand
CGCTCATCCCCGGTTTGATCGCATCGTTCTGCTCATCCAACTCGATATCCGCCTCATAGGAAACGACATTCTGCGTCACCTTGCCGATCGTCGCGATACGCGAAACCTTCCCCGACAAACGCAGATCCGGAAGGGCATTGAAAGTCAGTACCACCGACTCGCCTTCCGACACTTTGGCTGCATCGACTTCGTTCAGAGTAACCACGATTTTCCGCTCCGGGGTGATAACCGAAGCCAGGATGGTATCACGCGCGACCGAATCTCCCGCTTCGACACTGAGGCCCGTCACGATACCGTCGAACGGAGCCTTGATCGAATAATCCACGAGTTTCTCCCGCGCCTCACTGAGCGCGTTCCGACTCTCCGCGACTCCGACCTCCTGCAACTGGCGATTCCAGAGATCCGTCTTTGTCCGCTTCTTATAGAGATCTTCCGTCTGCTTCTGTTTGATCAAGGCATTCCGAAGATTCAATTGGGCATTCTCGATGTCCCGGACCGCATCCTCCGTATCAAGCACGGCGATGACCTGACCTTTTTTCACGGCCTGATTATTCTTCACGAGAACCGAAACCACATCGATACCGTCCCCGGCGATAACCGGAGTCAAATCGACCTGGGAAACCGCCTCTACCTGACCACTCCCGGACACCGATACGCGGAGATCGCCCCGCTCAGCCACGACCGTTTTCTGAACGACCGTCTCCGCCGGAGAAGAGGCGCTTCCGAAATACCAATACGCCCCACCTATGAGTATCAGTGCCGCTCCGATCGACTTCCAGTGCTGCTTCCCCCACACGGATATATCGCGCATATGTCTCTTCTCAAAAATTTCTCTCATCCTATCTGCCACGCCCTCCTCGACCTGGCATCGACTGGACATCGTCCCGGTCGAACACGCGCACGAAATCAGCTATCACTATACCGTCTTCCGCCGGTTTTCCGACGATCATCACGGTATCGTTTTCCTGAATATCACGCGCCGCTATCCTCGCACGCTGTCTCATGATCAATGTCTGCTCGGTAAGACGGGCGGATGCTTCCTGATCATCGCGACCCTTCACTATCAGCATATCATCGGAAACGGAAACGACCGTGCCGGAGGTCCCATGCGGATTCCGAAAACCGCCCCCATCGGGAATATCCATCATGCCACCCGGCATACGACCACGCGGCCCGCCGAGAAAATGCCGCTCATAATTCTCTCCCCACGCATATGAAAACCGAGCCTTGTGCAAACCGACCGCCACTCCGGCGACGAAACTCACCAGTGCCACCGCCAAAACCCCGACGATGATGACGCTCGATCGAAAAACCCTCGACTGCATATACGTTTGAAATGTCATATGGATAACTTATATGGATTATACCGGCAGAAACCTGGAAAACTTCGAATAATTCCTGAGAACCGCAGCGTGCATACCGAGTGATAAGAGAAAAAGAAACAAAGGAACAAGAAGAAGTATGAAGGGGATCGCCGGAAACGTTTCAAGAAAAAACCAGAAAAATTCCCATCCGTACGCGGTCAATATCAGGGCATCGGAAACGACCAGCGAAAATAACTGCGCGAATTCCGAACCGAGAACCATCGACCCCGCAAAAAAGAACGCGACAAGACT
>JAYRFE010000091.1:0-2526 GCA_041908545.1 Candidatus Moraniibacteriota bacterium | reverse complement strand
AGCTCGAGAATGAATCGGGGGAGGACGAGTTTGAGCGATTCGTGATGAAACATGGTACGACGGGTGGCGGGGAGTTCACTTGGTACGAGTATCGCAACGATAGGGCGAATCGGATGAAGGAATCAGGTGCTTTTGAATGGGGCAAGGAAAGGATCTATTTTGATGTGTCTCCCGAGCAGTTCGGGCAGTTGCGGGATCTCTCCATGCGGGTTGCCAGTGAAGAGAAGATTCCGGTCGGTTTCAAATATCTGGACATCGAAGAAACGCAGAGGAACAATCCTTTGAGCATCGACGGGAATGAGACGTGGTTTATGGTCAATTTTGCTTCCAGAGAGGATGCGAAAAGATGGTATGATGCGTTGGCGCGGACGCCCGAATACGCCTCGTTGCGATCGGGGAGGAGCATGGATTATGAAGGAATCAGGATCGATCGGATAGCGGAATATGCTCCCGGTTTTCGGGAGGCCCGGGGCTCGCTCGGGCGGATGATGAAGGCAGTGCGTCTCCCGGGAGGTCTGTATGAATATGAAAACGAAGATGGGGAGAAGAGACATCTCAGGACTGAGGATTTTGATCGCATGACACAACAGTATGAGCTTCTCAGAAGGAGTCTCGAGGAAGCGAGGTGGTTTTGGAAGAAAGATGCCCCGACGGAGGGGTCATGATCTGATTCACGGAGTTTCGGATCGGTGATGATCGGAAAAGGGGATGTTTCGGTCAAATCCGATATCTGGTGATCCTGTTTCTCAGGGAGGGATGAGAGCACGAATCCTAGTTTTCGGTTATCGAGTGATGAACGGAATCGGAGGCGGGAGATTTTTTTGAAGATTTCTCTTTTTGTGTTATACTGAAAAGGATTTTTACTTACGAGAGCGATTTATATATGCAAGCATATGGAACAGCCGTATCTGAGTGTCGTGATTCCGTCGTATAAGGAAGGAGAGAGAATCGGGAGGAATCTATTGGAAATCGATAAGTTTCTCAAGGGAAAATCGTTCACGTACGAAATCATCGTCGTCGTGGATGGGTCGCCGGATAATACCGCCGAGGTGGCGCGGAACTACGGGCTGCAGGTGGCGAATCTTCGGGTGATCGATAATGCCGAGAATCACGGGAAGGGGTATGTCGTCCGTCAGGGACTGCTCGAGGCTCAGGGGAAGTATCGGCTGTTTCTTGATGCTGATGGTTCGACATCTATCACCCACTTGGATACTTTTCTTCCGCAGTTCGAAGAAGGGTTTGATGTCGTCATCGGTTCGCGCGATATCGAGGGTTCTTTCATCCAGGTGCATCAGCAGCGATGGCGGGAAGTCTTCGGTGATATGGGGAACTGGGCGATTCGGATCGTGCTCGGTCTCTGGAGCTATCCTGATACGCAGTGCGGTTTCAAGATGCTCTCCGGTGAAGCGGCCGAGGCGGTGGCGAAGCGCATGGTGGTGGACCGTTTCGGGTTCGATTATGAATTGCTTGTTTTGGCGATCAAACTCGGATACAAGGTGAAGCAGATGCCGGTGCGCTGGATGAATGAGGAGGGATCGACTGTCAGTCTTTTTGGTCCGAACGGTTACGTTCAGGTGTTCGTCGACTTGTTTAAGACAAAATGGCGTCTTTTGACCGATGCGTATCATATCAAGGAGCACGTAAAGGAAAAATCAGCCGTGGTAGCGTAGTCGGGAGAGGAGGAGCAAAAAATAAAAACACATACCATGAAGGTGCAGATTGAAAACAAAAAGAGTGCTTCCTATGAATCGGAACTTCGGCAGGATATCGTGACCGGAGATTGGGTGGTCATCGCCACCGGTCGGGCGAAGCGTCCGGATGAATTTGCACTTGCGGAGCGGATACCGGCGGTCGAGGCGCATGATCCGTTCGCGAATCCGGAAGAGAGCGGTCAGGAGCAGGATGTCCTGATCTATCGGCAACCGGATGGCGAGTGGAGTCTGCGGGTATTCCCGAACAAGTACCCGGCTTTCTCGCGGGGAAAATCAGTTCGGCAGCTTTCCGAGGGGCCGTATTTTGCCATGAGTGGAGTCGGATATCATGAACTGTTCGTGACCAGAGATGCTCATCGGCATATCGCACTTCTCGAGACGTGGCAAGTGGCCGAGCTGATCGATGCTTATCAGGAGCGCTATCTTTCCCTGATGAATCGGAAAAGTGTCAATTATATCCAGATACTTCACAATCACGGTAAGGAGGCCGGGGCGAGCATCGCGCATCCGCATTCGCAACTGATGGCGATTCCGGTGGTTTCACCGTACATTTCACTCGAGCTCGACGGAGCAGAACGGTATTATCGGAGTACCCGGACGAATGTCTATGCGACGGTCGTCGAGTATGAGCAGTCGAATCAAAAACGCGTCATATTCGAGAATGAGCATTTTCTGGCGTTTTGTCCGTTCGCGTCGCGAGCCGCTTTCGAGGTATGGGTTGTCGGGAAGCGCTCCTCCCCTTATTTCGAGCGTATCAATGACGATGAAAAATTCGCGTTGGCGGAGGCCATGCAGCGTTCCCTGTATGCTCTGT
>JAYRFE010000090.1:0-3039 GCA_041908545.1 Candidatus Moraniibacteriota bacterium | reverse complement strand
TCTTGAGAGAGCAATCACTTCTTTTTTGATGCTGGTGTTTCCGAACACGTCGCAAGAAAAAGAAGTGATTGCTCTCTCAAAGATACTTTTTTGATGTTGGTGTCTCCAGACACGTTGCAAAAAGAGAAACAATGTACGTCTCGATGATTTTTGTTTTGAGAATGAGTCGGGGGATAGTCTGATGTTCCGCTTGTCTGTCGAGAAAAGGATAACTGAAAAGACAGAGGATATATTTTGTATGCGTATCGCGATGCTCATTTCCGGAGGAGTGGATAGCTCGGTCGCTCTCCGTCTCCTCAAAGAGGCCGGACACGATGTCCACGCTTTCTATATGAAGATCTGGCTCGAGGATGAGCTGGCTTTTTTGGGTGAGTGTCCGTGGGAGGAGGACTTGGAATATGTGCGGGCGGTGTGTGGGGCGGCGGATGTGCCGTTTGAGGTCGTGCCGTTTCAGAAGGAATACTGGGAACGGGTGGTATCCGAGACTTTGGCTGAAGTCAGGGCCGGCCGTACCCCGAATCCGGATATGCTTTGTAACTCCCGGATCAAGTTCGGTGCGTTTTTCGACGCATTCGGAAAGAATTTTGAAAAGATCGCGACCGGACACTACGCGCAGACGGAAGAGCAATCAGGAAAGACCTGGCTTGCGATGTCGGCCGATTCCTTCAAAGATCAGACTTATTTTCTTTCACAGTTGACGCAGGATCAACTGGCGCATGCGTGTTTTCCGATCGGGCATTTGGAGAAATCCGAAGTACGGGAACTCGCAAAACGATATCGGCTTCCGAATGCCACCCGCAAAGATAGCCAGGGAATCTGTTTTCTTGGAAAAATCGCCTTCGATGGTTTCCTCGAGTATCACCTCGGCAAACGGATCGGCGATATCATCGATTGGAAGACGGGGAAGAAGCTCGGTGAACATCAAGGATTTTGGTATTACACGATCGGTCAGCGTCAGGGCATCGGACTCTCGGGTGGACCATGGTATGTGGTAGAGAAACGTCCGGAAACGAACGAGGTTTTTGTTTCGAATTATTATCGGAGTGAAGGGATGTTGCGAAAATCTTTCGAAGTATCCACGATCAACTGGATTTCCGGGAAGCCCAGAGGACGCGACCTTCAGGTGAAGATTCGTCATGGCGAAAAGCTTCTTGCGACACGTCTCGTCCTGCATCATGATGGTACCGCTACGGTCCGTTTATTCGAACCGGAAAAAGGTATCGCTCCCGGCCAGTACGCCGTTTTTTATAACGGCAAGCACTGTCTCGGTGGCGGAGTGATTTCTGAGTGAGATTTTGGAGAATATGATGTGAGACCAGTACTATTTATTGAGGTTGTTTCGGTATGGATTGGAGGTGTTTTTTTGTGTCGCACTTACTTGTTGAGCTTAGGATCTTCACTATTGACAGACTGTACGTTATGTACTAAAGTGTCAATTCGGTGTACTTCAAAATTTGTAGAGTCTTCGCTTGAGGAGAGCATATTCTCAATAAGCGAAGCAGCTGAATAGAGTCTTATTGAGCTGTGAGTTCCTTTATTTTCCGGTTAGCCGGTACTTCAATACGGAGGGTGTATGGATTGGCTTGCGTCGTTGGACTGGCTCGCAATCATCAAGATTGTGGGCATTGACATCATGCTCGGCGGGGATAACGCGATTGTCATCGCGCTCGCTTGTGCAGCATTGCCCGCAGATCTTCGTCATTATGGCATCGCTTTTGGAACCGCTGGTGCGGTGATCTTGCGGGGAGGCCTCTTGTTCGTGGCAGGTTGGCTCATGACTATCCCTGCCCTCAAACTCATCGCCGGTGCATACCTGCTGTATGTCGGTTGGAAGTTGCTCTCGGATAATGAGGGTGGTGAAGATCCTCATGTGAAGCAGGCGACGACGATTTGGGCGGCCGTTGGTGTCATCATGATGGCCGACTTCATGATGTCGTTGGACAACGTGCTCGCGGTGACAGCGGCATCGCAAAGTGCTGGTGCCCATGCGACGACGTATGCCATCCTCGGTATCGTTCTGAGCATTCCGATCATCGTGATTGGTGCTACGGCCATCGTCAAACTGATGGATCGATTTCCGATCATCATCTGGTTGGGTGCCGGCCTGCTCGGTTGGGTTGGCGCGGAAATGATGATTTCTGATCCGTTGCTCGAAGGCTACATCACCCGGGTGCACATGACGATGGGTGAATATACCCACCTGTCTTATAAGGTCGCCGGTTTTACGGCAGTGTGTTTCACGGTGCTCGGTATGCGTCATTTCCGTCGTATCAGGAACGGAAACGCCGGGCTTGCTGCCAGTAAATCGGCGTAACGTCGTCCTCTTCTGTTTTTGGCAAGGGATCCTCCGGGATACCTTGCCCTCTCCACCCAAGAATTCAACCGGAAGGTTCGATTCTTGGTCAGAGAGAAATTTCTATTTACCTTGACAACTGAATAAGGAAATCATACATGAAGCCGACTGTTATCGGAGGTGATACGCAAACTCGGAGACAAACGACGCGTATGGTGGCAGATTCGATGGCGGTGCAGGATCTTCCGGCTGCCTTTCCAGTGGCACTCAGCCCCGAACAGATGTGCATCGTGGAAAAGGACCTTGGTGCCGCTGATTTCGTGACGATGCCCCTCCGGGAAATCGCCACGCTCGGCAATGAGGCAGAAGTCGCCCTTCATCGGACCTTGGACAGTTTCTTGTCCAAGATCGATCAGTTCGAAAACCCCCGGCTGTTCAAGCTGGTAGCCGAACTGAAGGAAAAAGTTGACCAGCAGGAACTCCCTGCCCTGGCCGACCGTATCCTGAACGGCAAACCCAGCGCATGGGATCGCCTCAAGGGGCTCTTTTCCAAAAAGGCCCTCGCGAAAGCGATGGACCAAGTATGGGAGGATACCAAGCGTCTCGCCTCTGGCAAGACCAAGACCCTCGTCGACCTCGTCAACACTATGGACCGTGAACTCCGCACCGAGCAATCCAAGCTCGAGAGCGAGATCCGGAACATGGAGCAACTCAAGGAGGCGTACCGTGACCGCTACGGCGACTTC
>JAYRFE010000089.1:0-4722 GCA_041908545.1 Candidatus Moraniibacteriota bacterium | reverse complement strand
GAAGGCATATCCGCTCTGCTACAACCCGAATGTCGAATGCGGAGGTGATTTCAAACTTTCAGCGGGGGAAAATATCCTGGATGGAGACAAGGCTCTCTGTTTCGCCCGTTCACGGAAAACCTCGAGCGATTTCGAGCGTGCGAAGCGTCAGCATATCGTCATCGAGGCTATCAAGAAGCAGGCTTTGAGTACGGGAACGCTCACAAGTTTCGATAAGGTCACCGGCATCATGGAGAGTCTTGGCAATAACGTGCGGACGAACTTTGAGGCATGGGAAATGCAGCGTCTGTATGACCTCTATATCAAGCTCGGCGACGTCGAACCGAAGTCGAAGGTTCTGGATACCACCGAAGAAGGACTACTCTATCATCCGGAAAAAAATGACCCGTCAGCCGGATATATTCTGCTCCCGCGCGGGGACAATTACGACCAGATTCATTCCCTGTTCCAGGCTTTGCCCTAATCAGCAACCGTTGTCAGTCTCGTCTCATGACTCATGATGTTTCGGAGCCGCTTGTCACTGTCGCTGTGAACGGATACAAGAATCCGGAATTGCTTCGTCTCTGTCTTTCAACTCTGTATCGCGAGTTCGCTCAGGTACCCTTTGCCTATGAGGTCATCGTCGCCGACAGCGAGACCGGGGAGGACACGGAACTGATCATGCGGGAAGAATTTCCGGAAGCGAGATTTTTCCCTTTCACGGACAATGTCGGTTTCAGGACGCTTTTCAATATCTCCATTTCCGAGGCGAAGGGAAAATACATTTTTCTCATCAATAGTGACATTCTTCTCAACAAAGAAACCGTACCGATACTGATGCGGTATCTGGAATCGAATCCGAAAACGAAACTGGTCGGTCCGAAGCAGATCAATTTCAACGGGACGCTCCAGCTGAGTTGTTTCCGTTACTATCGCCCTCAGACGATACTCTATCGCCGTACCTGGTTCGGCCGATTGCCCTTCGGGAGGAAGCACCTCGATTGGTTCGTCATGAAGAATTACGATCATGCCTCTCCGAAGGCGGTCGACTGGATTACCGGTTCGGCGATGTTTGTCGAACGGGAAGCGGCTCTCCGTGTCGGCCCGATGGATGATCGTTTCTTCATGTATATGGAAGATGTCGATTGGTGCCGACGGTTCTGGGAATACGGTTACCGAGTGGTTTATTGTCCGGAAGCGACGGTCTATCACTATCACGCCAAGGGGAGTGCTCGTGGTGGGATATTCGGTATTTTCTTCAACAGGCTCACCTGGTGGCATATCATGAGCGCGATCCGATACTTCGGAAAATATTTCCGGAAACCCGTACCGCGCGTGGAATAATAAAAATAGTGAAACGAATATGGATGACATCGTATCGCCGGAGTTGGGCAGTCGGATATCGGAACGCGAAAGAGGATTCCTTCTGTTCAAGAAGCTTTTCCTTTCTTTCTCAGTACTCGCGCTTCTGGTACTTGCTTTTTTCGGAGGGTATGAACGTGGGCGCGGGTCGATTCTTTCCGGGAATGATGCGCTCTCCGTGGATGGGGCTATTATCCTGAACGGAAAAAGTCAGGATAAGGAGGTCGATTTCGCCCTCTTCTGGAAAGTATGGGAGATCCTGAAGGAAAAGTTCGTCGATCAGTCAAAACTTGATGCCAAGCAGATGCTCTATGGGGCGATCGATGGTATGCTGGCTTCGACCGGGGATCCGTATACGACTTTTTTCGATCCGAAGGAGAAGCAGGATTTTCAGGAGGATATGACGGGAAACTTCGAGGGAATCGGAGCGGAAATGGCTATCAAGGATGAAATACTCACTATCGTTTCCCCCCTTGAAGGTACACCAGCCGAACGTGTCGGACTCCTGGCAGGTGACAAAATCCTGAAAATCGACGGTGAACCGACGACGAATATGGACGTGGAAGAAGCAGTGCGTCGGATCCGCGGGCCGAAGGGAACAAGCGTTACCTTGAATATTTATCATGAGGGCGATGAAGAGCCGAAGGATATAGTCGTTCCGCGTGAGATCATTCACGTGAAGAGTATTCGTTTCGAGATGTAGGAGGGAAATATCGCGTATATCCGGATCAATCGATTCGGTGATGAAACGGCGGATGAATTCGAACGAGCGGTCCGTTCGGCGGTCAGCGCTCGAGCGCAGGGATTGGTCATCGATCTGCGTAATAATCCTGGAGGACTTCTGACGTGCGCCGTCGATATCGCGAGCTTCCTGTTGCCGGAGAGATCCGTCGTCGTGATCGAAGAGAATGGGAAGGGGGATCGTAAGGAGCTCAAGACCCACTCGGGGGATATTTTTTCTGAACTTCCGACCAGCGTGATCATCAATGGTGGGAGTGCCAGTGCCTCGGAAATTTTGGCGGGGGCATTGAGGGAGAATCGGGATAATGTCCGTCTGATCGGAAAGCAGTCTTTCGGAAAGGGATCGGTTCAGGAACTGGTCAGTGTGACCAAGGATACCGCAGTCAAAATCACGGTGGCCAAGTGGCTCACTTCGAAAGGGAATCAGATCAACAAGGTCGGTATCGCACCGGATGAGGAAGTCGATCTGACCCGGGAACAGGTGACCAATAAGGAAGATCCCCAACTGCAAAAGGCTATAGAATGGGTCAAATCCCAGATCAAATAAATCAGAAGGGGAGGTCACCCCGAGAAGCGGGCCCGATGTTTGACAGAAAACCGGAAAAGCGCTAGAATAAGCCGGTATTAATTTTCTTGTGATTCCATGAATATGTTGGCTGTGATTCGCACGGGTGGGAAACAGTACCTCGTTTCCGAGGGCAGTAAGGTGAAGGTCGAGAAACTTGAGGCCGAGGTCGGTGCGACCATCGATTTCGAGGTGCTCTTTACGGGCGATGAGAAATCGGTAGTCGTCGGTGTTCCGGTGCTCGAGAAGGCCAAAGTGACCGGGACGGTACTTCGGCAGGACCGGGCCGACAAAGTGACCGGTATCAAGTTTAAGGCCAAAAAGCGTGAATTGACCCACTACGGGCATCGTCAGGCTTTCACCGAAGTCGAAATAACCAAAATCTCCGCATAGAAAGATCCGAGTGGTCTCAGTACCTTTTTCAACCCAAAGAAAAAACCGGTGCGTAGCAGTGCCGGTTTTTTTGCGCCTGGGTTCAGACAGCGTGGTTTGTGGAGGGAGCAGTGGTGACATCCCGGAAAAAGATGATTTCCAGGACCGGTTTCTGCGGCGTTGATGGTCGTCGGAAGTAGGAGTGGATCTCGTATTCATTGACAGCGATATCGACTCGGTATTCCGTATCGGTAATGAAACCGTCACCGACGATAGTGTGTTTTGGGTACTGATCCACATTGACGAAACAACAACAGTTTATCAGGACAAACCGCATCGCCTCTTGTAGCGGGTGCTGCCGATCGCCCTGATGGACGGTTCGAATAAGTCTCACTTTCCCCTCCCTCTCATGAAAGAATTGTAAAAATTACCTCTTTATATTATACACCTTTACTTCCTATTTGTCAATGATGCCGTGATCGAAGCTTCATCGGCATACTCGATATCGCCGCCAGTGGCGAGACCGCGGGCGATACGGGTGACGTTCGCGCCCGATCCCTCGAGCTTTTTCTTGATGTAGAGGGCGGTGACATCGCCTTCGGTGGTCGGGTTGGTGGCCAGGATGACTTCGGAGACGCCGTTCAGGGTGACACGGGCGATAAGTTCGGCAATCTTGAGATTCGCGCTTTCCTGTTCGCGGCTCATGTCCATGACGCCGCCGAGGACATGATAGAGTCCGCGGAAGGCACCAGTACGCTCAATAGCGATGACGTCGAGCGGTTCTTCGACGACACAGATGATCGAGGGATCACGGTTCTGATCGGCACAGATTTCGCAGAGATCGGTTTCGGCGATATAGAAACAGCGAGTGCAACTTTTGAGATGATGGAGATCCTCAAGCGCCTCGGCGAATGCGAGGAGTTTCGCTTCATCCTGTTTGAAAAGGTAGAGCACAAGCCGCTCGGCCATCTTGGGACCGATGGACGGGAGAGCGGAGAAATGACTGATGAGGTGTTTGAATTTTTTCGGGTATTGCATGGAAGAAATTTACCGCTAATGGCTGACCACGTATCGTTGCTCCCTTGTCTCTCACACCGCTTACCCCGGAAGAATACCGAGGAGGTGGTCGGCGGGAAGTCATCAGTTCATTTCCGTGTGTACGCGTTCGAGTGAACGGAAAGTCGTCGCGTTTTCCTCGAAGAAGAGCGAGACTTTTCCGACCGGACCGTTGCGATGTTTTGCGACGATGATGTCGACGATGTTCTTGTTCGGCGTATCCGGTTTCACCCGGTCTTCCCGATAGAGGAACATGACGACGTCCGCATCCTGTTCGATAGAACCGGATTCGCGGAGATCGGAGAGTTTCTGGACCTGGTCCGGGCGGGATTCGACGGCGCGGGAAAGCTGGGAAAGCGCGATGACGGGGATATCGAGTTCCCGGGCGAGCTGCTTCAGGCCGCGGGAAATCTCGGAGATTTCCTGGACGCGGTTGTCGCCGCCGCGTGAACGGCCTTCCATGAGCTGGAGGTAGTCGATGATGATGAGCCCGAGATTGTGTTCGGCTTGGAGTCGACGGGCCATGGTACGCATTTCCATGATATTGAGCGATCCGGAATCATCGATGAAGATCGGCGCTTCGGAGAGAACGCCCATGGCGTCGGAGAGACGTTCGAAATCATTGCCTGGACCATCACTTGAGAGTT
>JAYRFE010000088.1:0-2282 GCA_041908545.1 Candidatus Moraniibacteriota bacterium | reverse complement strand
CCGAGAAGGATGCGGGCGGCGATGTTCTGCCAGGAGATATTCTCGACCGTCACCAGATCGATACAGGTTTTCACGAGAAGGGTTTCGATATCGGAAGTCCTGATATCATTGACGAGATTCTTCTTGAAGGAATCCATGAGATCTTCGAACCGACATTCCTCCTCGTATCCTTTGGCAGCCCGGTCGAAGACCACGCGGAGCTTCTTGATATCGAAGTATTCTTTGGATTCGTCAGCCTTGGTCACCTTGAGTGTCTTTTCTTCGAACTCGCGTACGAGGCGTTCATGTCGCTCCTCCCGCTCTTTTTTCCGTTCTTCCCGGTATAGGATATAGGCTTTTGCCAGGTCGAAACGATTCGATTTGACGAGTTCTCGTTCGACGATATCTTGGATATCCTCCACGGTCGGGACTCTGTGGACAAAGATTTCCGAATAGACGCGTTCGACATCCTTGATAACTTCGTCGGTAAGCTCCGGGATGAATGCCTTATCCGTGACGGCGATAGCGTCGCAGGCGAGTTCGAGAGCTCGTTCGATGCGTTTCCGGTCAAAAGGGATGATTTCTCCATCTCGGCGGCGGACTTTTTCTATAGGCATAGTTTCTGAGTGTGCGACAAGGCGCCATTAAAAGTTATTTTGCGTGAAAGCAAAACACGGGGTGTCAAAAAAGTGGCTGTTGGCCGGTATTTTTCGTGGGTAAGGACTTGGGGAGAATGAGGCTTTCTGTCTCTAAACGGAAAGTCGCTTTGAAACCGTATTCCAGTCGATATGCGCTTTACAGAGAGCTACATAATCAGCTCGCCTGATGCCGTAGTCGGTCATATACGCGTGTTCGAAGACGTCAAGAACGAGAAGAGGTGTGTTTCCGGCGAGATGGCCACCATCATGCTCATTGATCCAGGTATTGAAGAGCTGTCCGGTCGATTTATCCCGGGATAAAACCACCCAACCGATACCTCTCATGAGGGCGATGCCGAAGAATTCTTCCTCCCAGGCTTCAAAAGTACCGAATGATGCCGCGAGCATATCTTTCAGGGAAGTTTCCGGACCGGCGATATTTTCTTCGCGGCTCAGGTTTTCGAAATAGAGTTCATGGAGGCGCATACCGTTCCATTCCCATGCGAATCGACGCTTGAGTTCAGCATATTCCGGGGTTCCGAGCGCCTTTGTCGGGAGCAGTTCCTGGAGCGTATTGACATTCTTCACGTAGCCTTCATAGAGGGCGAAGTGATTGGAAAGCAGCGTGTCCGACAAGCCTTTCATTCCGAGGAGGGAAGAGAAATTGTGTGGTGTATAGGGATTCATAAGCGTTAGATTTTTCCGACAAGTTCGATGCCCGGAGTAAGCGTTTTTTCACCCGGTTTCCAGTTGGCTGGGCAGACCTCACCTCCGTGTTCGCGTACGAACTGAGCCGCTTCTATCTTTCGGATGAGTTCGTCGACGCTCCGACCGATATTGTTGGCATGGACTTCATAGGCTTGAAGGATACCATCTGGATCGATAATGAAGGTCCCACGGCGAGCAAGGCCTTCTTCCTCGATATAGACTCCGAATGAGCGTGAAATAATGCTGGTCGGATCGGCGATGAGTGGATAGGTAACTTGCGAGATAGCCTTTGAATGATCAAACCAGGCTTTATGCGTAAAGACGGTATCCGTGCTGACACCGCAGATTTCGACCCCGAGTGCTTGGAGTTTTTCGTAATGTCGAGCGAGGTCTTCGAGTTCGGTCGGACATACGAAAGTGAAATCGGCCGGATAGAAGAAGAGAACGAGCCATTTTCCTTCAAACTTAGCCAGACTTGTCTTCTTGAATCCGTTTTTATGGAACATTTCGAAGGGAAGGTCCGGGATTTTTTGACCGATGAGAGGGAGTTCGTTTTCACCGCATCCCCCGCCGCAACACATATCATTTTGCATAAGACTCGATTTAGTTTTTTAGAGGTTATCGTAGAGTACCGCCCGTGTTTTTTCTTGTCAAACGTCCCGGAAGAGAGCGTATTTTTCAGGGATATTATGATAGAGAATCTGGAATTATCAAGGAGAATGAACTATATATAGTATGTAATCTAAAACTATACACACAAGAAGTCTGTTTCGGTCAGGATAGAAGGACAGGGAAGATAAGCTGCTCTGCCGGGAAAAGACAAGTGATTCGGACGAGCTTTTCCGTAGGTAGGGTTTGTGGTCAGCAGCGTCTCGACAGAGGGATGTTCCCATCTGTACAAACAGGATTTTTTCTGGTACAATTTCCGTTTGAAATTCGAAATTCCTGGTATGAGAT
>JAYRFE010000087.1:0-9974 GCA_041908545.1 Candidatus Moraniibacteriota bacterium | reverse complement strand
TTTCTGTTACCATATTCTTGCAGTTTGGACTGCTTTTTTCTTGTTGGTCCGATCTGTTGCTATAAGGCACGAGTGCCATATGGCCCCATCGTCTATCGGTTAGGACATCAGGTTTTCATCCTGGCAAGAGGGGTTCGACTCCCCTTGGGGCTACTGATTACTAAAAAACCATCGCTCTTTTGAGTGGTGGTTTTTTAGTATTTGTATCCAAGGGGAGGAGAAGGGTATTTTCAAAAGCTCATTGCTTGGCCTTTAAAAAACCCGGGCTCCGGATGAGCCATGGAGCTTCCGTACGGAGTAGCGAGGGAGGACTCTTTTGGTGGATACTAAAATTAATGCCTTTATAAGACTGTCTCCCTTTATCTACGCACATTCGCTTTTATCGATCCAGAAGAGTATGCTGAAGGTACGAGAGGATGAAAATTGATAATTACATACGCGTATGGGGTTCAGGCTGGGTTTCGAGAGCCATCGTTGTAATGAATAATTTTAATCCTATGGATGCCCAATCAGCAGGCAGTACGCAAGCGCTTTATCGCGGGACACAGGTTGTCTGGTACATCTTGGGTCTCGTCGAAATCCTTTTGACTTTTCGTTTCGTTTTGAAGCTTCTTGGTGCCAATGCCGGAGCCGGATATGGTCACAGCACCATTCGCCGCACCGTTTAACACGGTCTTTCGGGTGTCAAAGGCCCAAGGAAGTGTTTTCGAGTGGACGACTCTTCTCGCTCTGTTCGTCTATTTCGTCGTGGCCTGGGGTATCATCAAGTTGCTTGTCATGGGCAAGGCGGTTTCTACTCCGGAAGCAGCCGCCAAGCTTGATCGTCAGGGCCAATAATCTTTTTAATTACATACTCTTATGGGCTTTATTACCTACATCATTTTCGGGGGTCTCGTCGGCTGGGTTGCTTCGATATTCATGGGCACCGATGGTCAGCAAGGTATTATCTTGAATATCGTCGTGGGTATTGTCGGGGCTGTACTTGGGAGCTGGATTTTCAGCCTTCTTGGCATGGGCGGTGGTGTGACCGGCTTTAACATCGGGAGTTTTGTTGTGGCTTTGATCGGCGCTGTTGTCCTGATCGCTATTCTCAAGGTTATTCGATAAGAAGAAAAGCTGAAACAAGGAGTGGGGGGCTACATACAACCCAAAAAGAGTCTCGGGAAAGTCCCGAGTCTCTTTTTTTTGGTCATTTCTCAATTTCCAGCTTGTTTGTTCGGCAGACTTCCGCATAGGCGCGGGCGCTCGGGCGGATGGTGCGGGTCTGGGTGGCGTAGTCGACGTGGATGAGTCCGAATCGGAGCCAGTAGCCCTTGTCCCATTCGAAGTTGTCGAGGAGTGACCAATAGAAGTAGCCGCGGACATCGGCACCGGCAGTGATGGCGCGGTGGAGGGCAGTGAGGGCGGTCGGGATGAATTGCTGACGGAGCGTATCGGAAGCGTCGGCGATGCCGTTTTCGAGGATATAGATCGGTTTCCGATAAGGGATGAGTTCGGTCACGGCATGGTAGAGCGATTCGGGGGAGTATTCCCAGCCGAAGTCCGTTTGTCGGATATTTTCGTTTTTCCGGAACCAGCCGGCGATGCGGTGGTGATTATAATGGTTGAGTCCGATGAAGTCCTGCGTCTTCCGGATGCGATCGAGAAAGAATCTGTTCCATACTGTGTCGGCACTCCATTTGAGGAGGCGATTCCACATTGTGCTGCCGGCGGCTTCGAACCAGATATTGTGTTTGGCGATACCGATTTGGGATCCCGGGAAACGGTTCTTGAGAGCGTGATAGGCGAGACGGTGCGCGTGGATGAGTGCTGACTGTGCCTGGAAAAAAGAAATCAATCCGCGTTTTTGTGGCGGCCAGGTTCCGGTGAGATAGGCGTGGGCGGTATGGACATCGGGCTCATTGAGTGTGATCCAGAAACGCACGTCCATACCGAGCGCCTGGGCGATGGTCTCCGTGTAGCGCTCGAAGTATTCCGGGAAACCGGGTGCCAGAATGCCGCCTTTCTCTGCGAGCCAGAGAGGAAGAGTCCAATGCCAGAGGGTGACGAAGGGCTCCATGCCTCGGGCACGGAGAGCGAGGATGACTTGACGGTAGTGCTCGATGGCCGCTTTGTCGAATTCACCTTCGCGCGGCTCGATGCGGGACCATTCGATGGAGAAGCGGTGGGCATTGTGTCCGAGAGAGGCTGCGAGGTCGAAGTCGGATCCGTAGCGGAAGTAGTGTCCGCAGGCGGCGCCGGAGATATAGTTGTCCGGGTCGGTGGCTTCGGATCGGAAGGTGTTCCAATGCGGATTCCAGCTGAAAGTCTGTTCCGACTCACGAGCAAGACGGTCGGCATTGGCACGTTCCCACTCGCTCCAGTCATTGTGATTGTCGCCTTCGACCTGATGCGCGGCGGTGGCGGCGCCCCAGAGGAAATCTTTCGGGAATTCGAGTCGCATAGATGTTGAAAGGATACGTATTCTCTCCCATAGTATCGTGAGTCGGAGGAAAAAGAAAACAGGGACGCCGTTCATGATGAACAGTGTCCCTGGCGATGCCGTCAATCGGAGGGTGATTCTCCGGACCCACCGAAACAACCGGCGGCAGTGCATCCGTCCGGATACCCGTTCTTCCGGAAATCTTGGATGATATTGTCGATACCGGCGCCGGCGAGCAGTTCGAGTGTCTTGACCGAACATCCATTCGGATCGGTATCGATGATTCGCGTGCCGATGCGACCTTTTTTGCCGGCCTGGTAACAGGCGAGTGCCATGTCGACCTCACCGATGGTGAGGTAGCAAGTGAACCCGGCTGCGTTCTTGTTTTGCACCGTCGTCAGAACCCAGCCGGCAGCCTCGAGACCGCTCGCGTAGGCGCAACAATCGTCTCGGGCCAGCATGACAACGAGACTGGTGTCGCCTTTCCGGTACCAGGAACGCTCCGGTTCGGACGAGGCGGCAACTGCCGGTACGGAAACCAGCAGGGTGAGGAAGGATACGATGAGAGTTTTTTTCATAGGGCCTCCTGATTGGTAAGTTGCGAGAAAAATGTCACGACTTTCGGGTGCGTAACTGAAGATAATAGTATATTTTCATTCAAAAGTCAAGAGTACTCTGATTTTGACTTTTTGGCTCAAATTCAGTATTCTTGAGATGAATAATTCATGTATTTTTCCGTTTTTTCTTTATTTTTTTCTTATGGATCCGAATTTCCGTTTTCCTGACCCGAAATCGATTCAGCCGA
This sequence comes from Candidatus Moraniibacteriota bacterium, assembly GCA_041908545.1. Classification (GTDB taxonomy): domain Bacteria; phylum Patescibacteriota; class Minisyncoccia; order Moranbacterales; family UBA1568; genus JAGOSP01. The sequence continues at coordinate 6,747 of JAYRFE010000087.1, read as the reverse complement.
AGGAGCGGCGGATACAGCGGATCCTGGAGATGATTCCGGGAACACTGACCTGGACAACTCTTCTCGGAATGCCGCTTGTATCCTATTTTTTCCCGCTCGTGGCGGCCGTATTCATCATTCTGTTTGATATCTACTGGGTGCATCGGGCGATCTATATCTCGCTTCTCTCGGTGTATGGAAATTATCTGGTTTCCGAAGGCAAGCGTATCGATTGGTGGGAACGCTGTCAGAATACCCTGCATCCGGAGCAGTATATCAGCCTTCTTCGGGAACGAGTCGTCCATCTCGATGAGAATCGGAGTGCCTTGTCCATATTCTCTTTGTGGCGGCGGCACCTGATGCGCAAGGAAATGCGGCGGACGAAGACGATACTTCGGGAGACCGAAAGTCTGGTTCCGATACGGAAGGAGATCATGGATTGGCGGGAAGTGTTGCATGTCGTCCTGCTTCCGACCGCGGGCGAACCGGCGGAGATCATCGAACCGGCGATTCAGTCGCTCGCGGAGGCGAATTTTCCGAAGGAGCAGATGATCGTGCTCCTGGCGACGGAAGAACGCGAGAATCCGGAAACCCGTATTCCGAAAGTCGAATACTTGAGTAAGCGTTTCGCGGGCGTCTTCCGTGATTTCCTGGTGACGACGCATGTCGTCGAAGGAGGTGAGATGAAGTGTAAGGCTTCGAATGCCCGGTTTGCGGCCCGTGAGCTGATGAAGTACCTCGATGAACGGGGTATCGACTATACTCGGGTGATTTTTTCGAATTTCGACTGTGATAGCGTGGCACATCCGGAATACTTCGCCGCGCTTACTTATGCTTATGTCACCGATCCGAAACGCTTGCAGCGGGCCTATCAGCCCATCCCGATGTATCACAACAATCTTTGGGATACGGCTGCGGTGGTGCGTCTGGTGGTCACGGGTTCGAGTTTTTGGCATCTCTTCCAGAGTACACGCCGGCAGATGGTGACCTTCTCCTCGCATTCGGAGCCGTTCGATACCCTGGTCAAGGTCGGTTTTTGGCCGGTCAATATGATCAGTGAGGACTCGATCATCTATTGGAAGTGTCTTGCGTATTTCCATGGGGACTATCAGGTGACACCGATTCATCTGCCGATATCGCTCGATGCGGTCTTGGCTGAGACCTGGTGGAAAACCATTCAGAATCAGTACAAGCAGAAACGCCGCTGGGCCTATGGCATCGAGAACTTTCCCGTGACGATGCGGGCGCTCTGGCCTGACCGTCTGATCCCGCTTTTCACGAAGCTCCGTATCTCTTTCGAAATGCTCGAGGGGCACTATTCCTGGGCGACGACATCCATGATATTGACTTTCGTCGGTTGGCTGCCACTGCTTCTCGGGGGGAACGCCTTCCAAGAAAGCGTCTTGGCGCATAATCTGCCGTTCATGACCAAGACACTCATGACACTCGGCATGACCGGACTGCTTATCTCCATTCCGTTGGCACTGGTCTCGCTGCCGCCAAAGCCGAAGCGTTATCACTGGAGCAAGTATCTCGTCATGTTTTTCCAGTGGATATTTCTTCCTATCGTCGCTTTTCTTTCAGCCTTTCCAGCTATCGATTCGCAGACCCGGCTTCTGTTCGGCAAGTATTTTGGCGAATTCTGGGTGACGGAAAAGATGCGGAAGCAGTAAATCGTATCTTCGTCGTGGATTCGGGCAAAATGAAATCCAGCACGTGTGTGCTGGATCAGGGGAGTTCATACCATGTCATGGTGATACACTCGAATCGCGTATCGTCGGGTTCGTCGGGGATGCGCCAAATGGTTTTCCCTGATGTCCGACAGACGATGCAAAAATAGCGGCGCTCCTCGTCCGGTCTCGATGTGCGAAATTCCGTTCTTCGGTGGACGGTGGCATGGAGACATTCGATCTGGATGAATCGGGTGTTTTTAATGCTTCTGAATCGACGTGATTGTGCGAGAAATTCCTGGTCTGTCGGTCCGATGAGTGTTTCGGGACAGAGGAATTCGACTACAGTACGCACTGTTTCTTCTGGTTGAGAAGTCGGTGATTGTTGGAGCCTTCGGAGAATTTCTTGTTGTTCCGACGGCCACCCTTTTGGAATGTGCTGTCGTGTGGACACGAAATGCTCCTTTCTCGGTTTTTAAGGTAAGGATGATTTATACCGTGTTTTAAAGGGATTTGTCAATATCCGTGTGTTGACGTCTCTTTATTTCAGTGCTATAATGGGGTCTAGTTATTTTTACCTGTCTCCGGGCGGAGATGGGGTTCAACCAGCCCTTGAAAGGGGGAATCAGATGAGAACGACTACGAAAAAGCGACCACCACGCGTGATTTTGATTCAAGGTGTTCGTTTTCAGAAGAGAAGTGAGGTGACGGATCGTCGCCCTTCATCGGTTCATAGTCGACATAGTGTCGGTTCGAAGATTGTCGTGATCCTGTCCGGGCTTCCGCTGGTCACCACCGACCAGAGTCGCACTGAGCAACGCGATGGTCTCCGGGCGGCCCGGATGATGCTGCCCCGTTCCCGTTGATGATGTGACTCATCGATCGTTTTTGAGAGGCGGGTAGGAGGAGCCTCGTGATTATTATTAAGAGCGCTGTCGCCGAGGAAACTCTCAGCGACATTTCAGAAGGCAGTGCCGTCGGCTGCCTTTTTTGTTTTTATGCGGATTTTTTTGATGATCGTTACGGGCTATTCCATGTGCACGCGTGCGGTGAAACGGGCGAGCGACTGGCGGAGGAGCGGGTGTCGTTCGAGTGACGGGTCGGAAGTGAGGAGTATTTCGGCTTCGGCGCGGGCGAGGGAAATGAGTTTCAGGTTAGTAAGGTTTTCCATGGCGACATCCGGGAGTCCGGATTGGCGTGTCCCGAAGAAGGAACCGGGTCCGCGGAGCGCAAGGTCGGTCTCGGCGATATGGAATCCGTCGGCGCTCTTCTCGAGGGCTTCGAGTCGGGCGTTTTCGAGGGAGGCGTGTTCACCCGGGATGAGGAAGCAGTATGATTGATGATCGCCACGTCCGACCCGTCCGCGGAACTGATGGAGCTGCGAGAGTCCGAACCGGTCGGCTTCCTCGATGACGATGACGGAGGCATTCGGGATATCGATGCCGACCTCGACGACGGAGGTCGCGACCAGGATATCGAAGGCTCGTTCCTGAAAGGCTTTCATCATGGCTTCCTTTTCTTGGGATTTCATTTTTCCATGTATGAGTCCGATCCTGAGGTCCGGGAAGATCTTCTTTTCGAGCGTTTCATGTTCCGCGACAGCGGCTTTGACATCCTTGAGGGCGAGAGACGTTTCCACGAGCGGGAAGATGATGAAGGCTTGACGGCCTTTTTTGATTTCCTGCCGGATGAAATCTTCGATCTTCGTTCGATCGGCGTGGTTACGGGCGATCTTGGTGATGATCGGTTTGCGGTTTTTCGGCATCTCGTTGAGAAGTGAGATATCGAGATTGCCGAAACAGGCGAGAGAGAGGGTACGGGGTATCGGCGTTGCGGTCATGGCGAGGAAATGCGGGACGGATTCGAGGTGTCCATCATCGCTTTGGAAGCTTTCTTCTTGGAGTTTGGCACGCTGTGAAACGCCGAAGCGGTGCTGTTCGTCTACGACGACGAGCGCGAGGGAACGGAATGAAACCTTATCCTCGAGAAGAGCATGTGTTCCGATGACGATGCTCGGTATGCCGGCCGCGAGCGCGGAGAGCAGGGTCTTTTTGGAGACTTTTTCGCCATCGAGCAGTTGATAATTTTTCGTGTAGAGAGCGATTTGAAAATGAGTGTGGGCGAAAAGCCGTGAGAGGGATTCGAAATGTTGACGGGCAAGGACTTCGGTCGGGGCGAGGAGCGCCGACTGATGACCTGAGAGCGAAACGGCATGGAGGGCGAGTGCGGCTACTGCGGTCTTGCCGGATCCGACATCGCCGTTCAGGAGGCGGTTCATCGGCTGGTCGAGTGCAAGATCGGAAAGGATAGCGGCCACAGCCGCATCCTGGGCTCGCGTGAGGGTGAATGGAAGTGAGGCTTTGAAGGACTGTGTATCAGATGAGCGTGGAGGAATCGGTGTCGCGTGCGCACTCTGATAGAGCGCTCGCATCTCGAGTGTTTTGAGTTGGAGCAGAAACATCTCGTCGAAGGCGAAGCGTTTTCTGGCGATAAGTGAGACCTCCTCGTTTTTCGGAAAATGGATATCGAAGAGGGCGCGATGCAGGGAGGGGAGATGGAGTTTCTCGAGCAGCTCCTCGGGAAGCGGATCGGGGATAGTCTCGAATTTTTTGAAGAGAAGAGTGATGAGATAGCGAAGGTATTTCGACGTGAGACCGAGGGTTTCAGGATAGATGGGAACAAGGCGGGCGGTATGGGTGGCATCCCGGGACATGCGTTCGAAGGTGGGACTGGAAATGACGAGGCCGTGACGGTCTTCCGTCACTTTGCCGGAGACGCGGATCTCCATGCCTTGAGCGAGGATTTGTCCGACGAATTTCTGATTGAACCAGATGAGACGGATGGAGCCGGAGTCATCGGTGAGAGTGGCATTCGTGAGGAGCATGCGCTGTTTGAAACTTCTCTGGACGGAGAATGTGGTGAGGGTACCGGAGAAGGTCGCTTGTATTCCCGGGGCGGCTTCGGAGAGGGAAAGGGTTTGCGAATAATCTTCGTAGCGACTGGGGAAATGGAGGAAGAGATCGGAAATCGTGGCGATGCCGAGATGGGCGAGTTTGTTGTGTTGCTGAGGTTTGATGATCGGAAGTTCGGAAAGGGGAGTATCGAGGGTCATAAGGGGGTATATACGGTATAGGGAGTATAGCGTGGGGAGGGACCGGTTTCAAACGGCACGAATCCGGGTAAGTATCTCTCTCAAATCTCATCACGCGAATAAGCAAGAAACAAACGCTTGTCGGTGAAAACGGGAGAATTTCGGCTGCGAACCTTTCAAAGCTTGTCAGGTTTCGGAAGTAACCCTCCGTACTTTTCAAGGTTTTCGCACGAAATTCTCTCGTTTTCCCTCGACATGAGATTTGAGAGAGATACTAAGAAAAATCCCGCTGGTTGAGGGCGGGGAGATGAAGGTCCGGTGTCCGGACACGGCAGAAAGACAAGAGAGAGGTTTCAGGTCAAGCCGTGAGAGGTTGAGATATTGCTGACATGACAGCAGGCCGACTTGCACCCGCTTTCTTTACACAGACGTTGCCCTGAAGCTGTGGAGGCCGTCTGGTTTCGGGCGGCTTGGCAGGCGTGATTGTGTCGATGTCCATGCCCAAGAGCAGTTGGGTCATCGATGTAGGTTCGGGGATTGGCCAATTGCCAAAGCTGCGGAAAGAGATGCGCCGGCCATTGATGCTGACCGCTAACCTGATACCGTGCTTGCGAGCGTACTGATGGTAAACAGTGTCGAGGTATTTTTCTTGCGCCGGATTGAGCACGTCGGCAAATTCAACTTCTGCGACGATATCTCCTCTGGGAACGGGTTCTTGGGCGATGGTGACTTTTTTAATTGAAGGGAGCTGCATTTTTTTCTCCAGAAATTGAGATTTCCTTGTTTTCTGCCTTATTTTGTCAAATAAACTACCAATAAAATATAGCCCAGAAGTACACATCTGTCAATATCGTACCAGAGAAGAATTATGAGTATAATGAATGAATTATTCCTTGTCTGAACCTGGATGTATTTTTATTATGCACATCGATAAAATATTTCCAGCTTTTTGTAACGGCAACGTCGTGTCTGCTAATCAGATAGTGCTCAGCCCTTCCGATCTCGGGATGTTGCGCGGCTTCACTATTTTCGATGTGATGGTTGCCGAGCGTGGTCGGGCTTTTCTCTGGGAGCGACACTATGATCGCCTGGCTGCTTCAGCCCGGTCGATCGGGCTCACGGTGCCGCTCGACAAGCCGGCCTATGGAAAGGCCTTGGCACAGCTGATCGAGGCGTCGCCGACTCCGGAATTGGTACTGCGGACGGTGCTTTCGGGTGGGCCGAGCGAGAATGGCTTCGCTCCTGAGCCAGGTCGTGAGACATTTTATATTCTCACGGAAGAACGGCATCGTCTGCCGGAGAGCGTCTATCGGGAAGGAGTGAAATTGATCACTCTGCCGTATGAGCGTTATCTCCCACAAGTGAAATTTGCGAATCATGCGGTCTCCATTTGGGATATCGAACGACGGGAGCGCGAGGGAGCCTTTGATACGCTTTATATCGCCGATGGGAATATTTCCGAAGCGTCACAGGGAAACGTGTTTCTCGTGAAGGACGGAGTGCTTGTCACGCCCCGTGAGGAAGTGCTCTGGGGTATCGTACAGGGACTGGTGATGGAATTGGCTGAAGCGGCCGGTATTCCGACCGAGTGGCGCAGTATTTCTCTCGAAGAGCTTTTGATGGCTGATGAAGTCCTGTTGACCGGAAGCAGTAAGGGTATCGTTCCCGTTGTGGATATCGATGGGAAAATTGTCGGGACTGGACGACCGGGTGCTATCGGGGCGAAGCTTTCGGCAGCTTATGACCGATATATCGATTCCGGAAAGTGAGGTTTTGGAAAAAAACGGGATTTGAAAACAGATTCTGAGTCTGAGACCTGGAAGCTGTTTGAGGAGATGATTCGGTACGCGGGGATTTCGTATTGGAAATCCGGCAGGATGGTTTCATGGTGGGTTTATTCTACCAAATCAGAACCTATTTTCAAAACAGGACACGCTAAGCGTTCCCCGCGCGCTACGCGCCACCACGCAAGGCGTGGTGCTTCTGCAAAACAGAAGTGCGGGGAAC
>JAYRFE010000086.1:0-4348 GCA_041908545.1 Candidatus Moraniibacteriota bacterium | reverse complement strand
GTAGCCGCACTTCGGCAACTCCTTACCCGCAGCCTTCTTGTGCCACATCATTGTGACCGAGATCTGCGGGCGTTTTTTTTAAATGCTCTTGCCATTCCTCTTATCGCTCCGAGATGAATTCCCGCAATGCCTCGCGATAATCACGGAGCGGAGGACGTTTCGTATTGAGCAGTGCCGAATACGCCGGACGCTCTGCCGGACGGAGAAAGGCATCGGCTGGGACCGGGTGCACGATCACCTCCGGCCGAGCCAGACGAAAGAGCTCCTGTGCGGCTTCATACCAGGTCGCCACCCCGCTATTCGCCAGATGATAGATCCCCGGTGTCGATCGGTCTTCCATGAGTTCACGGGTAGCACGCGCCAAATCAGGCGCATAGGTGAAACAACTTCGTTCGCCGTCGACTACGCTCACTTCCGTTTTTCCTTCAGCGACTGAAAGTATTTTTTCGAAGAAACTCTGCTTGCCCACGATCGAAAGCGCTGGTTTTCCAAAAAGTTTCGAGAGTCGAATCACGAAATGACGACCGGGAACCGCAAGTACCGCGAGCTCTCCTTCCCGCTTGGTCATACCATAACGCGAGAGCGGATGCGGTTCGGCGTCCTCGGCATACCCTTCCTGATTCGTCCCATCGAAAACGTAATCCGTCGAATAGTGAACGAGTGTCGCCCCTATCTCCTCTGAAATCCGCACCAGCGATTCCGGAATCCGTACATTCAATGAGCGCGCCTGCCGATACTCTTCTTCGTTCGTCTCACACAGATCGACCGAATTGTACGCGACGGCATTCACGATAATCGATGGAGCCATCTCACGGATTCTCTTCGTCGCCAAAACGGAATCCGTCAGGTCGATTTCTTCCCGATCCCAACCGGATACCGAATACGAATCACTCTTCGCGCTGAATACCCGAAAAAGCTCCTGTCCGAGCATGCCCTTCGACCCAAGAATGAGAACTCTCCTACTTTTTTCCATAGTGTTCAGAATACGCCTGATATTCCCCGCTCTTCACCCGCTGCCACCACTCCGTATTCGCCCGAAACCAAGCCACAGTCTTTTGTAATCCCTCCTCGAGCGATACGCTCGGTTCCCAACCGAGTTCCGTCCGGATTTTCTCGAAGTCGATCGCATAGCGCCGATCATGACCGAGACGGTCGGTCACGTATTCGATCGAGGTCTCATTCTTACCGAGCAGCCGGAGCAATTCTTCCACGATCCAGATGTTTTCCCGCTCACCGTTCCCACCGACACAATAGGTCTCGCCGATCCGCCCCTGCCGAAACACCAGATCGATGGCCCGACAATGATCCTCTACGAACAACCAATCACGAATCTGCCGTCCATCACCATACACCGGAACTTTCTTTCCTTCGAGAAGATTGGTGATCGCGAGCGGAATGAGTTTCTCGGGAAAATGATACGGACCGTAATTGTTCGAACAATTCGAGACGGTTACCGGCAATCCGTACGTATGGAAATACGCGCGAACGAGATGATCGCTCGCGGCTTTCGATGCGCTATACGGGCTGCGAGGATCATACGGTGTCGTTTCATTGAAGGCGGGATCATCCCGCCCCAAAGAACCGAAGACCTCATCCGTCGAGACGTGATGAAAACGCTTCCCGTGCTTCCGGGCCGCTTCAAGCAGGACAAAAGTTCCGAAAACATTCGTCCGGACGAAAGCTTCCGGGCCGAGTATCGATCGATCGACATGCGATTCGGCCGCAAAGTGCACGACGGCATCGCATTCGGCGACCAACGGATCGATAAGCACCGCATCGCCGATATCGCCCTTCACGAACCGGTAACGGGTATCCTCCTGGCATTCCCGAAGATTCTCGAGATTTCCCGCGTAGGTCAATGCATCCACATTCACCACGGAATCATCCGGATACCGTTTCAAGAAATACCGAATGAAATTCGAACCGATGAATCCCGCCCCGCCCGTCACCAGTATTTTCATAGTCGAGTCGTATCGAAATAAAAGTCTCGTCCGTTCAAGTTGCCGAAGAACCATTCTTCTCCTCATATCGAAAGGCCGGATTTCCACTATACTGAGCCAGCGAAAACAGCTGCCGATCCTTCTCGAGAACGATCGGATACTTGAAGGACCATGCGATATTGAGGTCCGGATCATCGAAACGGATCCCTCCTTCGGATATTTTCGAATAAGGCGCCGTCACCTTATACGAAAAAACCGTCTCATCCTCAAGCGCGAGAAATCCATGAGCGAATCCGACCGGCACCCACAATTGCTGGTGGTTCTCTTCCGACAATTCGACGGCCACATATCGACCGTATGTCGGCGAACCGAAACGGATATCCACCACCACGTCCGAAACGCGCCCCCGAAGCACCTGCACCAGTTTTCCCTGCGCGAACGGATCCCGCTGAAAATGCATGCCCCGCAACACCCCCTTCTTCGATTTCGATACGTTTTCCTGGACGAAATCATCCACCGGAATGCCAAGCTCCCGGTACCGTTCCTTTTGGAAGGATTCAAAAAAATACCCCCGCTCATCCACGAAAACCTCGGGTGTCATAAGTATCAAGCCGGCGATATCGAATGTCCTGATCTGCATAGCCTTCTTCAAAAAATACACATGGGTGAACCTTTTCGTTCATCCTAACATAAAGACCCCGGCGAAACAAAAATCCGCCCCGATGGACTTCGGAGCGGATTCGAATTCCCCTGGCTCGACGCAATCGGGAGACCTAACCGGCGATTTCATTCATCACGTCATCCAAAGAACGTCGGACCGGTTCCTCAGCCGACTTTTCCTCATGGACCTTCTCCTCGCGCGGCTTCTCTTCCCGCAGTTCCCGATGCCCGCGCTCCGATCCCTCCGGCTCGTTTATCTTGAGATTCACCCGCGCATTATTGCGGGCACCGATGACACGAAGAAGCGTCCGAAGCGCCTTGGCCGTCATCCCCTCGCGTCCGATCACCATACCCATATCCTTCGGATTGACATCCAGCGTGATCAACACTCCCATCTCATCGATCTTCCGCTCAACTTTCACATCATCCGGGTTATCCACGAGCATCTTCACCACATACTCGACAAACTCCTTATCCATCATAGTGTCCGTCATATGCTTACTATCACCGATTTACCGTATTAGAGAAGAAAGCGTATTGCCTCCTTCCTTCATTGTACCCCGAGCTTTTCGTTTGTCAATTTACTTTTTCATATCTCATGACATTCTCAGCTGACGACGGGAACGTTCCAAGAAATATCCGATGAGAAACAGCGTAACCACCGGAGAAAACCAGTAAGGCACATGGTGTCCGAATCCCTCCGTGACCATCACGAGACCGAGTACGAAAATAGAATACATCGCCCCGTTCTTGAGATACGCATAACGCCTGATTCGATCGACACCCGCAATGGTCAATTGGCGGACCACGATAGCCCCGATACCATTTCCCAGAAGAATGAGCGGTACCGACAGCGTGAAAGCGAAAGCCCCAAGCACGCCGTCGATCGAAAAGGAGAGGTCGATCACCTCGAGAAACAACACCTTGCTCCAATCGGATGCGGACGAGGCCTTCAGGCGCATTTCGGCTTCTTCCGCCTGTCTGCGGAATCCATGCGTGATGAAAAAAGCGGTCGATCCGATCACGGCCCCGAAACCGAGCATCGCGCTCTGCTTCAGGGCGAACCAGACGATACCCGCCAAAACGACCGAGACGATGGCAAAGAACCAGACTCCGTGCCGCGCTACGAAACGCTCGCACCGGAATCCGATGCACTTGTCTTCAAGAAAAATCCAGTGCAGAAAAAGAAACAAGAGGAAGACTCCGCCGCCCATGAGCAGGATCGGTGCCGCCGTCGCGATAGCGGCTGCCACCTGCGGATCATCGGAAAAGGTCGCCGTAAACGCACCGAAAAACCCGAGGCTTGGCACCGTCACCCAGACGATCAGCCACGGCAACAGACCGCGCACCAGGAATACCGCGAAAAACAATCCCCATGTCAAAAAGAACCGCTTCGCCTTGGCACCCATGGTCGCAAGCACGTCCGCGTTGATGATGGCATTGTCAATACTCGAAACGATCTCGAATACCGTCAACCCGATGATGACCAAAAAAATTTCCACGATACCCATAATGAAGATTTCCCTGAAATTTCTTTCTCTTCTGAAAACCCCGGATCCAAACAGAAATACTCTACTCGGACGATTTTGCCTTCCATTCCAACGACTGACGGCACAAAAAGTACGGCGCTTCAACCGGATCGAAAAGCAGTTTCTCCGACACCCGCTCCATACGAATCCCCTGAGACCCCTTCACGAGTATCAGGTCTCCTTCTTGCGCCATGTCCTCTGCGAATGAAGCTGCTTCGC
>JAYRFE010000085.1:0-8887 GCA_041908545.1 Candidatus Moraniibacteriota bacterium | reverse complement strand
CTTAGGGAAAGAGAGGGAAAAACAAAACCCCCGAGGGGGGTGACTACAGGGAATTGAACCCTGATTCATGGTACCACAAACCATTGTCCTACCATTGAACGATAGTCACCCCTCTTGGGAGTTTTTCTCTCTGAACCGTATCATCGTTCCCGTTTTTCAGCTCGATCAGGAACGATTCGATGGCTCTTTCTGAACGTTTTCCATTGGTGCCCTCGGCAGGAATCGAACCTGCATCAAGGGCTTAGAAGACCCCTGCTCTATCCATTGAGCTACGAGGACTCGCGGAACTCAGCTGTTGTTCTGCCGGGGTGGGTGTAGTAGGGATCGGACCTACGACCGTTGGCTTAAGAGGCCACTGCTCTACCAACTGAGCTATACACCCAAAAACAAACAACGCACATTACACAGTGCATTCAAAATGTATCAAAAAACCGAAAAATCGTCAATCTCCAGGGTTCCGGACCGATTTAGCGCGCATGTGTCCGTCCGTATTCTTCCCACTGCCGTTTGGACCAGTCGGCCGGTTTCGTTTTCAGGATTTCATCGCCCGGATGAGGAAAAAGCGAGGGGGATTTGTAATTGCTTCGGAAGCTATCCCGGATGAAATTCTGTCCTGAGGCATCACTGACTTCCTGGGTGAATATCGTGCGCATGCTGCCGTCCGGATTGCTTTCGAGGATATGAGGTCCATCGATATTCACTTGTCGGCCGTCTTTTGTGCCATACATCTGGAAGGTGAGTTTGGTTCCCGAGATGGAAGGCTGGAGGAAGATGTGCCCCGGGGTGTTGTTGATGAATTTGAGATCGGGATTCGGGATATAGATGGTAGCATCCATGCCGTAGGGACGGTAGTAACTGACCGGATAGGCATGGTTGCGACGCGCGGTGATCTTGAGACCGGCTGAAATAGCGGTTCGAAAGACGGTACTTGAGACTTGGCAGATGCCCCCGCCGAATTCCGGCTCCGTCCGATTATTCTTGATGACGAGTTCGGGGAGATAGCCGCTCTCTCCGTCGACCGGTCCAAGGTGTTTGACGAAGGAGAATTCCTCTCCGGGCGCGATCAGGACGCCCTGGAACTGCTTGAGGGCACGATTGATATTGAAGACGCGATTCTTAGGGGATCCGGCGAAATTTGTCGTTCCTTCCGCGATCAGGTCCTTGATACCGAGTCGATCGATATCGGATCCTTTGACAGACGCATCCACCGGTGTACCGGGCGCGTCTATGACCACCGTTTTCTCGTTGTGGGAGGCAAGAAGTGCCGCGCGCACGACCTGTATCGTCTGTTCTTTATCGACTTCGAAGCCGGACTGTTCGGGCTGTTCGATGGTCATGGTATTGTCTTTGACCGCAAGAATCGCGTTTTGTGGTGTTTCTTCGAGTTCTCGGACAGCCTGGATGATGGAATTTCTCAGGGATTCCTCACGGATTCCGGCGCGGGAAGCGATGACCGTATGAAGTCGGATACTTCTCGGGAAGAAGAAATCGCAGACCGGGAAGACAGTTCCGAAACACCAATCGGTATTTTCGATTTCCGATCGTACGGATGTATCGATGTGAGGGGCGGTATCGATCGTCGTCCATGAGGCGATATCATCCCGGGAAAAGGTTACGGTTTCCGTTCTGGTTTTCAGGAGAAGTGAGTCGGGAAGCGACTGTGCTGAAGCAGGAGACGGGGAGATGCACGAAAACACCGCGATCAGGAAAGAGACGCGCATAAACGGAGAAAGCGACTGGTTTTGTGTCTGGAAAAATCTGGAGAGGATCATTGGCGTATTGTACTCAAATTCAGAGGAAGAAAAAAGCCCGATTCGTGCCATTTCGGATAAACCAAAATAGAAACGCTTGTCTGGGCTTTTTTCTGTTCGCTTGTTCCGGGAAGATTCTAGAAGCCGCGAACCTGTATTTTTTTAGTTTTGGTGGTATCGGCCTTCGGAAGACGGATGGTGAGGATACCGTTTTTCAGTGAGGCGTCAGCCTTTTCGGGGATGACATCGACCGGGAGTAGGACGGAACGCGAGAAGCCGCCCCAGTAGCATTCCTGATAGTAATAGCTGCCATCTTCGACGACCTCTTCGTTTCGGCGTTCACCTTTGACGGTGACCATGTCGTTGTTGATACTGACATCGAGATCTTCCGGTTTGACGCCGGCGATAGTGGATTTGATGACGATGTCGTTTTCCGTCTGATAGACATCGATGGTCAATTGCCCTTCCGATCCATCAGCGATTTCCGGTTCGGCGATATGTTCGGTGTGCTGGAACGAAGGCTGCGCCCAATGCGGGGGAGTGGTCGGCTGAAAATTCTCATTGGTGTGGTTCATGGAGATGTTTTCTTCTTCGTCCTGATTGAAAACGGGGACGGATGCCTCGAAACTGTCCTGACTGACATTCTGTGCACCGGTCAGTCTTTCGAAGAAAGATGGTTTTTGTTTGAGCATACGAGGGGAATGATTATCGCGGGTAAACTTTATACCTTCCATTATAAATCCCGTTTCGGGTTACTGCAAGGAGGCGACGAAAAGATTGTATGCGGTGTGCGCGCACACGGCGGATATGATACCGACAGGAAGAAATATCAAGGAGCGTTCTCTGGAGAGCAACGCGTATCCGAGGAGAAGAGAAGTGAACGTATGGATGCAGATGAGAGCGGACAGTATTCCGATATCCGGTGGAAGGGCGAGGAATATCTCGATCAGCGCGAATCCGATACCGAAGAGGGAAAAGGAGAAGAGTTGGAAGGGGATGGAAGACGGTATTGAGGGAGGGAAACGTTTCTGATACTGGAAGAGGAAGAGGAGCTTCATGCCTTCCTCGATCAGTGCGCCGGTCGCAAAAGCGGTCAGGCCGGATGAGAAACCGGTCAGGAAAAGGATTTCCAGGAGAAAGGCGGCACCAGCCGCGAGCGTTCCATAGATGAGAGCGGTGAGTGGAAGCATATCTGTTTCAGTTTTTTTTGTGACCTGTTTATCGGTCGAATCGGGCGAGGGATTCTTTGAGATGGTCGATCGCGATCAGGGCTTCATCGAGGAGCGTCTTGGTCTGGGTGAGGATATGTTCCGGGGCACGTGAGGAAAATTTCGGATCATCGAGACGGTTCTGAAGCGAAGTGATATATCGTGTTTTTTCGAGCAACTCGTTTTTGAGACGGTGCTTTTCTTTGTCGGTATCGATGATGCCATCGAGATGAAGGAAAATTCGGAGTGATCCGGCTTGGACGGGAATCGTGTTGTCCGGAGTGAGTGACTCGGCGATCGTACGTGTCTCGCTGATCCGGGCAAGGCGTTGAAAAATCGCCTCGTTTTCCCTGAGGAGAAGTTCGGAAGGACCGGAGACGCTGACCGACATTTTCTTGACGGGTTCGATGCGGTAGCTGGCACGGGCGTTTCGGATGGCGACGATGAGTCCTCTGAGGAGTTCGAAACGATTTTGTGAAGCCAGGGTACCTGCTTCGGCCTGTACGGTATCGGATGTCGGCCAGCGGGCGATCATGAGCAGCTCGTTCGGGTCGAAACGGAAGGTCTGATGGATAGCTTCGGTGACGAAGGGCATGAACGGATGCCAGAGTTTCAGGAGAGCACCGAAGACGGAACGCAGAAGAGCATCGTTCTTTTCGATCTTGTGCACTTCGACGTACCAGTCGGCGAAATCGCCCCAGGTGAAATCGCGCAACTCCTCCGTGGCGAGAGAAAGTTCGTAGCGATCCATGTGCTGGGTGACGCTTTTCGTGACGGCCGTGAGTCTTTCCGATATCCAGCGGTCCGCGTCGGATAGAATGAGAGTCGGTGCATCGGATGTCACGGTGCTCGTACCGACATAGCGGGCAAGATTCCAGAGCTTGTTGGTGAAATTGCGCATGGCGACGATTTTCTCGTCGGAGAGTTTGGCGTCGTTGCCCGGAGTCGATCCGGAGACGAGTGCGAGGCGGAGCGCATCGGCACCGTATCGTTCGGAGACGGTAAGCGGATCGATGACGTTGCCGAGGCTTTTGCTCATTTTGCGTCCCTGCTCGTCGCGGACGAGGCCGTGAAGATAGACGGTCTCGAACGGATGGACACCGAGAAAGTATTCGCTCATGAGAATCATGCGGGCGACCCAGAAGAAGAGAATGTCGTATCCGGTTTCGAGGAGAGTGGTCGGGTGGTAAGTTTGGAAGTCGGCCGTTTCGGTATCGGGCCAGCCGAGGGTCGAAAAAGTCCAGAGGCCGGAAGAGAACCAGGTATCGAGCGTATCGGAATCCTGCTCCCAGCCGGTTCCATCCGGGGCATCGATACCGCAAAAGGTTTCGTCACCGCGATACCAGACGGGTATCTGATGTCCGAACCAGATCTGCCGGCTGATACACCAGTCGCGGAGATTATCGATCCAGTGGAAATACGTCTTGGAAAAACGTTCCGGAAGAATATTCACGTTTCCGGATGTGACAGCATCCTGCAAGAGCTTTTTCAGGGTGACGGTTTTTCCGTCCCGCTCGAATTCCTTATTCACTGCCACGAACCACTGGCGTTTGATCTGCGGTTCGACGATGCCACCGGTACGTTCGGCGGTGGCGATATTGTGCACATAAGCCTCTTCCTTGATGACGAGACCCTTGGCGCGGAGCTTTTCGACGATGAGCGGGCGGGCTTTCTCGATATCCGTACCGGCGAATTCGGCGGCTATCGGAAGGAGCTTTCCCTGTTCATCGATGATCTGTTCCTTGTCGAGGTTGTGTCGTTCGGCCATTTCGAAATCCACCAGGCTATGCCAGGGCGTGATCGTCATGACACCGGTACCGAAGGACATATCGATCGAAGCGTCCTTGATGACGGTGGCCGTGATAGGTCCGTTGATCCACTCGGCTTCGAAGGTCTGCCCATGCTGCCACTTCGCGTAGCGTTCGTCATCAGGATGCATGACGACGTACTTGTCACCGAATTTGGTTTCGGGACGGGCCGTGCTGATGACGAAGGGACCGTATTGAAAATAATAAAGGGTGGTCGGTTCTTCCTGATACACGATCTCGTCGTCGGAGATGGTCGTCTGGCCTTTCGGATCCCAGTTGACGATACGATGACCGCGATAGATGAGTCCGTCGTCGTACATGCGCTTGAAAGCGGTGCGGACAGCGAGACTGCGCTTCGCGTCGAGAGTATAGGCTTCGCGTGACCAGTCGAGGGAAGATCCTATCTTTTTGCACTGGTTGACGATGGTGTCGTGGCTTTCTTGTGCGAATTGTTCGACTCGTGCGAGAAAAGCATCGCGACCCAGATCATATCTCGTCCGGTGTTCTTGTTTCCAGAGGATTTTTTCGACCTTGCTTTGGGTGGCGATGGCCGCGTGATCGGTACCCGGAAGCCAGAGGGTCCGGTCGCCCCGCATCCGGTGATACCGGACGACGGCGTCTTCGATAGCGAGCATGGCCGCGTGTCCGGCATGGAGCGTCCCGGTGACATTGGGCGGAGGGAGGACGATGGAGAAGGTCGGCTTTTCGGCATCACTGATGCCGGCTTTGATGCAGACGTCCGGATTGAAGAATCCGCTTGCTTCCCAGGTGGCGTAGAGCCGGTCTTCCCAGTCCTTCGGGGCGTAGATTTTGGGGATTTCGGTTTCTGGCATATGAGGTCACTGTAGCATGGGAAATCCCTTCTTTTCAAGCAAAACAGGGTTCCGATATTGACTTAATATTCAAAAAGATGTATAAAGAGATTTTAATTGTTGAGAATCGGTTGTTTTCGATGTGCGCGGGAATGCGGACGGCTCTCTCATCGGAGATGCCCGCTTACCGCGTATTTATCAAGAAGGAGTTTTTTTGATGAACAAAGACCAAAATTCATCGGGAGTGGGGCGCATGTTCCTGATATTGACGGCTCTTTTCATGGTATGGTTCGCCGATAGTACGGCGCGAATCGAAGATCAGAAAGTGAAGAAGGAGGATGTGGTCGTCCGGCTTGCGGTAGCGAAGACGGGTGACATCTTGCAGTTCTCTGATGGACGGCGGTGTCAGGTGGTGGCAGATCGGGGTCGCGATACGATCGAAATCCACTACACTTGCGCGGATGACCCGTATACCGTCGTGACTACGAAGATCAATGATCTGGTCTTGCAGGTGGAGGCGGTTTTTCCGCTGGTGGATCAGGCGATGGTTTTCGCGGACTTGACTATCCGGAGACACTCTCGTGATGGGGGTATTCCGGAGCTATCGAGGCCGTAAGCAGTTCAATGTCGGCGGTCGACGTCCGCGGCAGGTACAGCGTACCTTGTCCGCGGATTTTTTTTTGTAAAATGTGTGGGGGAAATTGAGAAGGGGGCAAGGGAACATGTTTCAGCCCCTCGTTTTCTTGAGGTGTTGGAAATCGATAAGAGGAGAAAAAATATCATCCTTAAGATCGACGAAGAATCGGGAGAGCTCTTCTTTGGTCGGCGCGGTTTCGTCAAAGGTGATATTCGGAATGTCTTCGATGAGGGCGAGCGGAGTCTGTTCATCACCTTCGCCCATAGTGAGGACAGCGGCGCAGGCAAGCGCATCGGTAATATTGGCCTGTTCCATGGTGAGCTTTCGACCGAAGAGGTCGGGCCTGCCTCGGTAATCGCGAAGACCGATGAATCCGCGATAGGCAATCGCGATTCCTGAAGCTCCTCGTCGCATGGGTGTAGAGTGACTATCGGTAATAAGGATACCCATTTGCTTGAGAGTGAAACGTTTTCTGAGAGAATGGTAGATGATGTCGGCCGTCTGTCGGGGATCTTTCGGCAGGAGGACATATTTTCCGGCCGCGTTGCTTTCATCGATGCCGGCCGCTCCGATGAAGGCGTGATGGATGATGGTCCCGCTCGCTCCGAAACGACGGAATTCCTTTGGAAGGAAGTAGTCGGCTTCCTCCTCAATCAATGACTCTTTGTCTTTTGAGAGATCGACGACGCGACCTTCGCAGAGGGAGATGATTTTCGCACTGATAGCAAGGATGGAGCGTTCGGGGAAGCGGGGGAGATTTCGGTCGAGAAAATGCAGAACCGTCTGTTGTGCCGGATAGACAATGTCGGTTTTGAGAGGAGTGACAATCATAGGCTAAGAGAGCGGGAGATTGGCATGTGGATCGAGCGTGCGCCAGGATTCGGTGAGGGTCGACCGTTCGGTCGGTGAGAGAGCGGCGAAACGGAAAGCCGCCGCCGCGCCGATCATCGCGGCATTGTCGAGGGAATATCGGAATTCGGGCGTGAGAAATTCCGTGTCGGGGAAGCGTTCATCGAGCAAGTTACGTAACTGGTTACGTAACCGAACATTGGCCGAAACGCCGCCGGCGATGACGAATGTCCGTGGAGCGTGTTCCTGGAGCGCCTGCTCCGTCTTGCCGACGAGGACATCGACTGCGGCTTCCTGGAATTCATGGCAGACTTCATTCACGAAATTTTCGTCCCGCATATCGGCTTCATGTTTCTTGAGAAAATAGAGGACGGAGGTTTTGAGGCCGGAGAAGGAGAAATGCAGGTCATCGCTTCGGAGCATTGGGCGAGGGAAGTATATTTTCGATTTTCGATTTTCGATTTTTGGGGCTTCGCTCGTATTGTTTTGAGAACGAAAAGGCGGGTTCCTCCAATCATCGGCGCGCTTGGCGACGAGCGGGCCACCGGGATAGGGGAGTCCGAGAAGTCGAGCGACTTTGTCGAAGCATTCGCCGACCGCGTCATCCTGCGTCTCACCGAGTATTTCATACTGGAAGTGATCACGCATGAGCATGAGTTGGGTATGCCCGCCGGAGACGACGAGGGCGAGAAGCGGGAAAGCCGATGTCTGATTTTCGATGTTTGATCGTGGAGTCTGGCGGATGAAATTGGCGTAGATATGTCCTTCGATATGGTGAATACCGAGAAGCGGTTTATGCCAGAGGAAAGAGAGTGTCTTGGCCGCGGTCGTGCCGACGAGGAGGGCCGGGATGAGGCCGGGACCTTGGGTGACGGCGATAAGGTCGATATCCCTTGGTGTGAGTTTGGCTGATCGGAGCGCGGCTTCGACGATAGGAACGATATTTCGGGCATGTTCGCGGGCGGCGAGATTGGGGACGACACCGCCATACGTCGCGTGGAGGGCGATCTGCGAAGAAACGACGCTTGAGCGGACAAAAACGCCTTCCGGGGTCTGTTCGACCACGGCGGCGGCGGTATCGTCACAGGAGGTTTCGAGGGCGAGAATATGCATAGGAAGTTTTTGAGGACATGTATACTGTATCTAACCTTATTGTATGCCAGAAATCAAGCCACAAATGTCAAATAAGTCCGAAAGCGATGAGTCGGTCGTGATGCGGGTGAGGCGCGGAGAGATCACTGCTTTTCAGTTGATCGTGTTTCGGTATGAGCGCAAGCTCTCGCTCTATCTTGCGCATCTGATCGGCGATCGGGATGAGGCGGATGATCTTCTTCAGGATGTGTTCGTCAAATCCTATCAGCACCTCGCGGATTTCGATACGGCACGGAAGTTCTCTCCGTGGATATACCGTATCGCGCACAACGAAGCGGTTAACTGGATCCGGAAACGGAGTCGTCGTCCGACGGTGGTGTCGTGGGACGATATCGTGGAGACCACGGGGGAGCAGCAACCGATCGAGCCCACGGAGACCGTCGAGGAGCAGTGGATTCGTCGGGAGCTTCGCGACGACGTGAGGGAAGCGCTCGGACGATTGCGCGAAGAACAACGGGAAATGCTCATCTTGCGTTACTATCTCGACAAATCATATCGGGAAATCGCGGAAATCGTCGGCGTTCCGATGAATACCGTGGCTAGTCGTGTCAGCCGCGCTAAGAGAAGTCTTTTGGAGATTCTCGGTGGGCAGGGCGTCTAGGGGGGACCCTTGGCGTTTCTCGGGTTTCTGTTTCCGGAGTCGTGGGGGGTGGGGTGGTGGTTGGTTGTT
>JAYRFE010000084.1:0-7618 GCA_041908545.1 Candidatus Moraniibacteriota bacterium | reverse complement strand
CTCTGCGAAGGAATCGGCGATGCGAAACCGGCTCGATCTGAAAATGCTGAGAATCATCAAGATCCGCCGCGAGACCGAACAGGTTTTCCTCGCTCGTCATCCACTCATGGTCGTACGCCTCGAGCGAAAAGGGACGGGAGTAACTCAACAAAGTCTTATCTCCATCCCTCACCAAAAAGTACTCGTGAAAATATGAAAGCACGAGCTCTCGGACCGTCCGGTACACCGGATCCCGATACCGGAGCACCGCGTGATTGGTCTTGCTGAGCGCGCCCCAATAACCGTTCTTCCGGAAAAGCGCGACCACATGTTCCTGATCGGTCTTCTTCGTCTTGAGATCGAGCAGAAGCGGTTTCTCGCCATGCAGATACAAAGCAAGCGCCGCGAGCAACGCGCCTTCGATACAGTGAGCCTTGTTTTCCCGCAACACCCGCCGTGGCGAATGACAGGTGTCGCCGTCCTCCTCACCATTCATCGGAAGCGCGTCCAAAAAATCCTGAATCTTTCCCGGGGTCGAGAGTCTTCGCAAGACGGACATCTCCTGTTTTGTCAGATCGAACATACGAATGAACGATAAAATGGGTCAATACCTCCTTCGCCGGGCCACGAATCCCCTGACTCTTCTTCCTCTCAGAGAAGCCATTCTCCGTCTTTCTCAAAGAAAACCATCCGAGAGGGAACCCTTCGGACGGAATTTTCTTCATCTGAGAAAGGCATATCCTACAGACCGAGGATACCCTTCGGAAGACCGACTTCCGGAGCCTTACCTCAGACCGTCTTTACCGCCCCCCCTCCGACATCCATCTCTAATCCTCTCCGGTTTTTACGGATACACTGCCGTTCCCGACCGGCACTTGCGTTCCTTCGATTTTCACGTCCCTCATCGAAAACCGCAGAACAATGAAAAACAACCGATCAACAGGATTATCAACGCCATAACGGGACCGATAATCATTTCCTGTCTCACAAGCCCGACCGGTTGCCTTACCTCCGTCTTAACTTCACAACACTCCATCCAATACCCAGAAACGATTCCCTGCATACCGGACTACTCCATTCCCTGATCATCAAGCTGACTGAAATACATACTGACATCACTGATCCATTTCTTCACGCTTTCGCGACTATGTCCTTCGCAGGAAAAACCGCATTTCCAAAGAATCATCTTTTCCGGCGTATTCAGTTTCTGGGAATACACGAGCTTTTCTATGCGTTTCGCCACCGTATCCACCGCGTCCTTCCGACTATTGAAACACGTATGCCCACCGGTCCCCATCAACCGTCGGACGCCACGATACCCCCAATAATTGAAACAGTCCTGACTATCAAGCACCGGTACACGCTTTCCCCAGTTGCTCTCCTTTTTTGCGATCCCGATCAAGAATGCGGCCACCGTCCGGTCCTTCTCAAAGATATACGGCAACATCTCCTCGATCGGATACCCCCCCACCATCCCGGTAATCTTCGCCCGATATTCCTCTTCCGCAGTCTCGCTGAAATACTCAAGGAAAACGTCATTCCCTTCTTCCGTAGGATCCAATAGGTCCGATCCTTCACTTCCGGATGAAACCAGCCTCACTCCCGATGGCGTCTCGATCGAAGGAGATTGGGCCGACACCCCACGATCGAACAGGGAAAACGTGATCGCCGTCAAAAAAACACCGAAAGCGACACCGCTCGCAAGGGAAATATACAGGGCCCGTTTCGGGGAGGTGAAAAACAGATAGCGCGATCCACGAATCTTCGCGAGCAAAACGACGAAAAATTCCGACACGTCTCCAAGATGCACCCGGACAGACGTCAGATCCACACTGAACCTCGGATGATGTCCAAACGATTCGCGATGAAACGGAGACTCCTTCTCCGTTTCCGGCCCATATACGGTCATCGGCCGATGAAAGGATTCTCGTTTCTGGCTTTTCTGCAGAACCGAAACATACTCTGCGGAACGTATCGGCGGAACGGACATCGGAGACGGACACCGCCGCACTCCGTCTAAGGATTTCTTTTGTGAAGATTGTGTATTCATTTCGTATCGGTTTTAAACTCTCCCGTTTCTACTTGTTCTCAGCTGGCGCCTGTTGATCCGCAGGAATCTCATTCACAGCATCCGCCTTCCTCAGAAATTCCTTCTCGACATCCGGCTCTCCGATGAAGCATTTCCCATCCGAAAACAGGAACGGGACGCCGATATCGCCGGATGACAACCCGCAAGCTTCTGCCCGCCGATTCATTTCCTTGGCATTGGCTCGATTATTCCAAACTTCTTTCTGCTCGAAACTCACCTTGTCCGCAACACGATTTTCTTCGAGAAATTTTTTGACATTCTCGCAATGAGGACAACCATCTCCCCAATACATCACCATTCCATCACCGAGCGGAACTCCATCGGATTCGTTCGCATCGCGAATACCCCACACTATGATCGCCCCGATAGTCACTGCCAGCAGACAGACACCGATCAGTATATTCGTATTTTTCATGATTTCCTTCCCATTAAAAGCCGTTTCATTATAGCATATTTTTTTCCAGACACCCCCTCCCGAGAGTCATACGCCAAAGCCAAATCCCTCCGAAACCGATCAGGAACAACGAAAACACCTGCCCCAAAGAAAGCGCACCCGCAACCAAACCGACTTGAACATCCGGTTCCCGCCAATACTCCAGGATGAATCGGATCGCTCCATAACCGAACAGAAAACAAGCCGTCAGGATACCTGGATGACGCTTCTTCCGACCAATCCAGGTGAGAAAGAAATACAGCAATACTCCCTCACCGAGCATTTCGTACAGCTGCGAAGGATGCCTCTGCACTATCATGTCTGCCTGCGGAAAAAACATTCCCCAGACCATGTCGGTATTCCGACCCCACAACTCCCCATTCAAAAAATTCCCCAATCTACCGAACAGTATCCCGATCGGTATTGCCGACACGAACCGATCCATCCAGACAAGAAATGATGCGTTTCGGATCTGAACCCACCGGAATACCGCTATCGCCACACCGATCAACGCGCCATGAAAACTCAATCCCGCTATACCGATGAAGTGTCCGGTCATGGGATCGAATGGCAACAGTATTTGCGACGGATATTCCAGAAAATACGCAGGAGCATACCAGAACACATACCCCAATCGGGCTCCGAGAAACGCCCCGATCAATACACGGAAAAAAAGATTCTCCATCTCCCGTTCTCCGACCTTCCAGGAATCTTTGTTTCGTTCCGCGATAAGCCGGATCCATACCGCCCCTATCCCCACGACGAAACACACCGCATACCAACGGACCGAAACGACACCGAGAGAGAAGGCGATCGGATCGATATGCTCCGGAAGATGCTGCCACCATCCGTTCATGCGCCCGTTTTCGCTTGATTGTAAGACTTCAGCTGACTCTGGAATTCCGTGGTATAGATCTCGGCCAATGCAAGAAAAAGCGCGACGATAATCGGTCCGATGATGAACCCGAGCAGACCGAACAGTGAAATTCCTCCGAGCGTCGCGAAGAAAACCAGAAGCGGATGCATATGCGTATCCCGACCGACCAGTTTAGGTCGGAGGATATTGTCGATCGTCGACACGATACCCATGCCGACACCAAGCACGAAAAGGCCCTGCCAGATATCACCCAAAAGCAACAAGACGATACCGGCCGGAAACCAGATGATACCGGCTCCGATCATCGGAATCACGGAAAAAAACACCATGATCAAACCCCAGATGAACGGGGACGGAACGCCGACTATCCAGAACGCCAATCCACCGAGAAACCCCTGCGCGATACCGACCAAGATCGTTCCCTTGATGGTGGCGCGACTGATCGAAACGAATTTTCTCATCAACATACGGTCATGATCATCGCGCAGCGGACTCATCCGGGTGAGATAGCTCACCGCCCTGGTCCCATCGATCAGGAAGTAAAAAAGAGCGAAGAACATCACGAATATCCAGAAGAAAAAATGGGCGATACCCTGATAGGCGGCCTGGAGAAGCACGAGAGCATTCTTGCTCGCCGACCGGATATCCGACGAAAAAGTATCCGCGCTCAGAATATCGGACTGGAAAAACTGACCGATGACCGGCAACTGTCCGACACCCGCCAGAAAACGAGTCGCGATCATTTCCGCCGACTGTCCCTCACCGATAGAAGCATACAGGGATCTGGCTTCATTAACCGCGAAAGCAAGCGAAAGAAAAACGGGAACGACGATGACGAAAGCCACCAGGAGACAGGTGAGCAACGCGCTGGTCGTCCGACTCTCTCGCGTCTCACGCAAAAGCCATTGATACGGACGCTGAAACAACACTGCGAGAATGGACGCGATGATGATCGCCGAAAAAAACGGGAGAAACAGGAATGCGACACCGATACCTGCCAAGAGGAAAAAGAGGAAGAAAAAATGCGTATTGAAATGACGGAGTTCCATAGTGACTCGATTATGGCACGGGACGCACGGGAAAACAAGACTCCGAAATATCCGGAAGAAATGGAGGTTCAATGGATCCGATCACCCTCACCTTCACGTACTTCGATGAATTTCCGAAATGTCTCACGCGGATACACCGCGAACGCGGGTTCTCCGGACAGGATCTGCACATTCACCAGAACGGAACCGCTCCTCGCGTCTTTCTTCGGTGGACGCACCGACACGTTCAATCCATGGCGCTCAAGAAACCACTTCTTGATACCAGCTCGATCCGTGAAACCGTCCGGCAAAACGAATGGCCGATACGCTTTTCCGTTCTCCGAAAAATACCGCCGATGCCCGGCATGCAATACGATATATATGGGGGCCTCTGTCCAATCGACTGCTATCGGATTTCCAGATACGCTCTTTTCAGAAGACTCTTGTTTGCCTCGCTCAAGCCGATACCGGCACTTGAGAGCCAGAGGACACGCGGCGCATTTCGGACGACCGGTACAGAGACCGCTCCCCAGATCCATCAGTGCGGCGTTCAGTATCTTGGCCCGTTCCCGGAAGCGCCCATCGAGTTCCGAGATGCGCTCAGATCTTTTCGTACCGAAAAAGAAACGACCGACTACACGTCGCAGATTCGTATCCCATGCAAGCGTATTTTGATCATACGCGAAGCTCGCGATGGCCGCCGCAGTATACGGACCGATACCAGGCAAAGCATCGAGTTCCTCAATCGATGCTGGAAAAACTCCACCGTGTTTCTTCACTACCACTCGCGCTGCCAGGAGCATATTCCGTCCCCGAGCATAATAACCAAGGCCTTGATAGTATGGCAAAAACTCTTCCCACGATGCCTCCGCGAGTATTACTACCGTCGGAAATCTCTTCAGAAACCTATCGTAGTACCCGATCACCCGTGATACCTGCGTCTGCTGAAGCATGACTTCGCTCACCCAGATTTCATACGCTGTCGTTCCTTCCTTGCGCCAGGGCAGATGCTCCCGCCCGGCTTTCTCGAAAAAGTCGGTCACCCGTGTCTCAAAATACTCGATCTTCCCTCCTCTTATCGGCATACGCCCGACTCTCATAAGATAATCCAACAAATATGGACGAACACCCACCTCACATCGTTTTCCCATCCTACCACACCGGATATCCGACCTGAAGACAAAAGAAAAAAGCCTCGCATCCACAGAATATGATCCTGCGATTACGAGGCCCGAGCTCAACACGGCGCTGCCGTGAAAGCAAAGTGCTTCATTCTACTGACTACTCACGCATGTTCTCGAGTTCAGGGGCTACGATTTGAGCCAAGCGAGCAACTCATTGCCGAGCAGGGCTTGGTTGATGTTCTCGTCCGACTGCTGGACCCATTCGCCAACGTCACGGATACTGACAAAGCCGACGTTATCGAAGCGGTCGCCCAGGCGCTCGATGAACTCGAACTTGGACGGTTGATTGGAAACGCCGATGAAGAGAAAGTACACGCCGTCCTTGCGTCCCTCGGATTCGGCGAGCACTCGTTCCGTGCGCGCCTCATCACGCTTATCTCCGATTTCACCATCGGTGACATGGAGTATGAGCGAGCGCCGCTTCTGGACGGATTCGTTCGGAGTCGAGTTCCCTCCACCGAAGAGACGACCGAGGAGGCCACGCTCAGCCGGAGTTGCACCGCTGATCGGTTTCCAGCCGAAGCGTTCGAGATTGCGCTCGAGCACATAACTGTAATCCGTTCCGCCGTTGTAGCCGGGAACCCGCTCGATGATCTTGAGACGCACATAGTCGTCGCAGGTATCGGGAGTGACATCACCGACGTAGTGAACATAGCTCGGACCGTTGCTGAAAGTAAAAACTTCCATCTTCTTGTCCGGGTCGAAAACCATACCCCAAGGAACGAGCCGAACCAGGAGGGCATTGGTCAGTCCGTTGCAGTGTTCATCGTCAAACGATCCCGAGACATCGAGATTGAATGCGAGGTCCACCTGCGGCGGAGTGATGATGCCTGCTTTCCTCAGAGAGAGGCGAAGGCCTTGTTCCGCCTTGTTGAGATCGAGAGCGAGAGCCATAACTTTTTGACCTACCTTTCATTTCAATTTGAGGATGAGATCCTCGAGACTTTGGCGGAGAGCGTAAGCATCCGTCTCAGACATCGAGGGTTGCATAACGAGAAGCGAGAAACGTTCGATCCAACCCGGAAGAGTGACGAGCACTCCATCCTGAATCCGATCAGCGAGAGCATCGATCCCTTGAGCATGCACTGCGCGAAGAATGTTCCCTTCTTGGATTTGGGCCGTCGCCTTGGAGAGGCTCATGACTTGAGTCATAAGATGATTGAACAGTTCGTGCGCAGGACCGAGAGTATCTGCGATGTGACTGGCAGCGATGCTGTAGGCATCGATCTCCTCTGAGACTCTAACTGCCTCAGCTGAGATTTCCTCTATCCTTGATTGTTGCGTTCGAAGCGTTGGGAGGATTTGCCCGAGGTGTTGCCGGAGTGAGTCGAGCTCGTGTTCACATCCTTGGAATTTCTCCCAAGGTGTTTGCTTCTTCCCCCAGAACTTCAGACCTTTTGAGCCTTGGCTCTGGAGAGTGAGAGCAAGTTCCTCCAGTACAGTATACAAGCGTTGGAGATGTTGTATCCCGTCGCGAGCCTCTGTGGTGGAGGTGATTTTGAGTGACTCGTTCACCAGCTGTTGATACCGACTCTGGGCCTCCTGACCCCACTGCGAGCAAGTTACCGCCCGCAATGTTTCTACTATCGTGTCCTTCAGTATCTGCACAACCCGAGTGAGCATCTCCCGAGGAGTTCCCGGGAATGCTTTTTCGAGATCCTGCAGAGTAACATTGAGACCTTTTCGAATAACTCCTGGCACCACCGATGGTTGCGACACCATCAGCGGTGATTTTGATGTTCCAGCCGAAGAGGGAGGGATAACTGTCGGTTTCAATGGAACCAATTTCGACTTTTCCACATCCAACGACGTGTGCCCGATCGATATTACCGTTGGTGTCCGCCCTGTTTGAGCGGGCACTTGTAGATTCGGCTCTTGTGGAGCCGTTACTATCGGCTGTATCGGTTGACTTAGTATCGCTTGTCCGATTATTGTCGGCCTTCTCGCTCCAGGTGGTGACACGCCAGAGCTCGAAAGTTTACGGCCGTCTTGCTCTGACATGTCAGTCTCCTGAGAGTACTCGCTACG
>JAYRFE010000083.1:0-5305 GCA_041908545.1 Candidatus Moraniibacteriota bacterium | reverse complement strand
GCATCACCAGAAGGGTAGGGATAGATCTTTTTCCTTGCTGCATGTTTGGAAACATGGGGCATCAGAAAAAAATCTATTCCTACTCTTCCCATTTCAAAAAAGTTCTCTGGGAATCTCTTTTTCTCCAGCTACACAAAGGCACTCTAACGCATTTTCCGGTTTTACACAAGAAAAAAGAGGCTTATCGTAGCCTCTTCGTGACCATTCTCACCGACTCAATGAAGCACTTCCCGGACGACATCCACCGCCTTCTGCGGCGTCGTCAATGATTTCACGAGATAGAAACGGGTCGCGTCCAATTCGCCGATCCGCTTGAACGATTCCTGATTATCCTGATTGCTCAGGACGACCACCGGAATCCGAGACAGGGCCGGGTCACGCTTAAGCGCTTCCAAAACCTCGACACCATCCTTCACCGGCATCTGGAGATCGAGAAGAACGACATCCGGATGCCGGCTCCTGATCAAAGCGAGTCCGTCTTCCCCGTTCAAAGCGGCGACCGTTTCGAATCCCTCGCTTTCGAATTTGATACGATATATCTCCTGGATATTCGCATCATCATCCACGATGCAGACCACCCGTTTTCCGAATACGTCCATCATAATCCTGATACCACTTACTCATATGTTTCCGAATCGCCCGCAAGCACTTCCGAGACGATATCGACCACCTTCTGCGGCGTCGTCAGGGTCTTCACGATATAGTAGCGAGCCGATCCGAGATCGCTGATCTTCTGAAACATCTGATCGGAATTATTGTTGCTCAGGACGATTACCGGAATACCTGCCAATCCAGGATCCCGATTCAGCTCACTCAAAACACTGACTCCATCCATTTTCGGCATATGGATATCGAGAATGACGATATCCGGATGAATGGACCGAATGAGAGCCAATCCCGTCTCGCCATCCATCGCCACTGAAACATCATACCCTTCCTGCTCAAACCGCATCCGATACATCATCAAAACATCCGGATCATCATCCACGATACAGACGCGTTTCCTTTCCGATCGGCTTCCATCATCCATACTCGTTTTTTTACCCCGAACCGCTCCGCCTCAGACCACCGAATTTTCTATTCAATTCAGAATACACTATTACCTCCCTACTTGAAAAGGAGCTTGTAATTCTTCGACCAATAGACGATACCGTTGTAGTATCCCGGACTGAACGTGCCGAGATAATTGACGGAGGCCTTCCGAATCACCGATTCCTTATCGGATGTCGCCCCGGCCCGATCGAGCTTGATAGCCATAGCCATGACACCATCGGTCAGATTCCACGGATCAGGCGTCTTGTGCCCCGTCCTGGCAGCTATCTGACTCTCGTACCCGCGCCAAACATCCGACATGAACTGGGGAATCCCCATGGCGCCTCCCTGACCGATATAGCTTCTCGGATTACAGGACACCTTTTTGTTCTTATTATACCCGAGGTCCTTCACCAAATCATCAAAAATACCGCGTCGCTTATAAAGAAGGTCTATCGACGCTTGCCATTTCTTATTCTTCTTGAGCAGGGACCTGTACTGGGCC
Organism: Candidatus Moraniibacteriota bacterium; assembly: GCA_041908545.1. GTDB lineage: Bacteria > Patescibacteriota > Minisyncoccia > Moranbacterales > UBA1568 > JAGOSP01. Next base: position 3,768 of record JAYRFE010000083.1, on the reverse strand, counting down.
AAAGCGCCCTTCTCGACCTCATCATAGGTGCATTGACCGGTATTCGCTCCGAGATTCGTCTCCATTTTCAAGAAACCGTACAAGACCCCCTCCGGGACTCCGGTCTTGTTACTTGCGAATTCCACCGCATCACGGATATCTTTCGCGTCATAGGATTTTCCCGTCAATTTCGACAAATCCCCCTGCAACTCTGACAATTCCTTCGAAAGACGGCTGATGATTTTCTGCTGATCCTGGAGATCCGACTGCGTTTCGACCTTCGCCGCGACAAGCGACCTCTCCTGCTCGCTCTTCAGGCGCAGCAGACGCTCATGCTCCTCCCGAGCATCCTCCAACACATCCTTTTCCTCAAGAACCGTCCCGCGTGAATTCCGAAGATCCTCCGAAATCATCCGTATCTTATCCTGCACGGACAACAACTGCTCTCCTTCCATCAAAGACAGACGCGTGTCTTCGCGATCAAGCATGATTTCCGCAAGTGGCGTATTGCCATTCTCATACAGGCTCCGCATCAGCTCACGAAGAAAATGCTTCTGAAGGACGATTTCGCTTTCGATAGCATCGATTTCCGCTTCCTTTCTGGTGATAGTCGATTCCGTATCCGAAAGTAAATTGCTCGTTTTGGCGATTATCTCTTTCGTCACGACCAATGAACCGGTTATCTGATTCAAATCGCGCTTCAAAGCGGTCTCTTTTTTCTGAGCCGCCTCCAATTGCTTTTCGGTTTTCCTGATATCATCCTGAATATCCCCGATATCCGCCGCCTGAGCCCGGAAAATCACAGAAGAAAAACTTCCGGCGGTCACCAAAAGAAAACCGAAGACACCAAAAATGGCGATTGTTCGCTTGATTTTTCGCATGCTTTCAGTATACCACTTTTTTAAGATTATTGCTTGACAAGAAACCCGGAAAGGAGAATACTGGTCCGGTTGGCCCGATTACCTGATTTTCTTTCCGAAGAACCTTTCAGAGGGAGTATCCCGTAACTGTGCCAGTTTCTTTTGTCCTTTTTACAATCAACAACAAGGAGGAATCATGCAAAAACATGCGCTTATGACCTGCTATGACAGTCGTGTTGATGCGATAGTCGGTAATCTCATCCAAGAAACTCGGGATAGTGGAGAACTTCTCGGAAAATCCATCTACCGGCCGGCCGGGGGTATCCATGTTCTGCTTGCAAAAGCGGAGTGCCGAGAGGGATTCTATGAGATGCTGACCGCATTGCGCGATATCGCAGGTATCAACGTCTTTCACCTCTTCCCCCACACCAATTGTCGGTACTGCGGCATCCACCTCCCGGAAAAACTCGGCAACGGAACACAGAGCGATCTCCGTTTTCACGTCCAAAGTGCCGAGAGGATGCTCCTCGGACTCACTCATCACTTCGATCGTATCGGCGGAGAAAAACCTGAGTTCGACGTAAGAATCATCCTCACAACCGATCAACGCATCGTGACCATTGAAGAAGCTCATGGGCTACTTCCAGATATCCCCGCCGACCGCGAACACGGACACGCATGTTACCTTCCCGCATGCAAGTCTGATCAAACCGGCTGACGGACATATGGACACAAAAAATTAAAAAAGCGACCACTCCGGCCGCTTTCTTTTTTTCCAGGAAAAATGATTATTCTTCCTCTGTCTCATCCGAAGCGGCAGCCGGAGCTGACAGCAGATCCTTGGACGCCTGAAGCGTCACTTTCTCAAGTTCCTTAACGAGCTTCGGATCGGCTTTCAGAGCCGCCTTGGCATTCTCCCGTCCGACTCCGAGCTTGGTCTCACCGAAAGAATAGGAATTACCGGACTTCTTGATGGTACCGCACAGCACCGCCGTATCGAGCAGGTCTCCCGCCTGGGAAATCCCTTCGTTGTACATGATGTCGAACTCAGCGACTCGGAACGGCGGAGCGACCTTGTTCTTCACGACTTTGGCTTTCACCCGATTGCCGACGACCATCTCACCCTTCTTGATCTGGGCCGCCCGACGGACATCGACACGTACCGAGGCATAAAACTTGAGCGCCTGACCACCGGTGGTCGTTTCCGGATTTCCGAACATCACGCCAATTTTCATTCGGAGCTGATTGATGAAGATGACGATGGTATTGGAACGCGCGATGATCGAGGTCAGCTTACGCAACGCCTGCGACATGAGCCGTGCCTGCCGTCCCACGTGCTGATCGCCCATCTCGCCCTCTATTTCCGCCCGTGGCACCAATGCCGCCACCGAATCGATGACGATGACATCGAGCGCGTTCGAGCGCACGAGCGTCTCGACGATATCGAGCGCCTGCTCGCCGCTGTCCGGCTGGGAAATGAGCAGGTCATTGATATTCACCCCGATGCGCTTCGCATACTCCGGATCGAGCGCATGTTCGGCATCGATAAACGCCGCTGTCCCACCCATCTTCTGTGCATTCGCGATGACATGAAGCGTCAACGTCGTCTTACCGGATGATTCCGGTCCATAGATTTCGACGATACGCCCACGCGGCATACCCCCGATACCGAGCGCGATATCAAGAGAAATCGACCCGGTCGGCACCACTTCGACATCGACCTTCTTGATTTCACCGAGTTTCATGATCATCCCCTCGCCGAATTTCTCCTTGATCTCATCCACGACGCTGTCGATGCCCTGCTTCTTTTCGCTCGTTTTCGCCTTTGCCATACCATTTCTTTTCATGCAAATTACCTTTCTTGTCTCCCCTCATTATAGTCGCTCAACGTTCCGGAGCAAAGAGGATGTCCTTTACCGCCTGTTCCTCGGAAGAAAGGGCTCTTGGCGCCTCGGAACCGACCTCGACATACGTCGCCTTCCCATTGTCCGAAGAAACCAGGATATTCCGATCCGCCGAAAACTCTTTCCGTTCCCCGATCGCCATCTGCCCATTCCATATCTTGATATCGTCCGCAAGTACCGTGACAAAAACGGCTTTTTCCGGGGCACTGATCGTAATGCGTACCCCGCGATACTCTTCCGACATCACCGTTGTCTCATCATACATTCCCTGTTCCGGACTGAACATCGCCTCAATGGTAACGGCCTCCGTTCGCTCTTTCCCGAATCGGTTCGCTGCCGACACGACGATCGTATTCAGTCCCGGCTGAAGCAAAAGCTTCTCCATGAAATTTCCCTGCGCATCGACCAGGGCTGGCTGTCCGTTGATGAGCACACGCGCACCATGGTCGGCCTCTCCGCGTACGACGATATCCGCCTCGGAAACCACTCCCTGATCCCTCGGTTCCAGAATCACCAACCGTGGAGCGGAAACGAACGTATGATATTCGCGAAACAGATACAGGACCACTCCGCTCAAAGCGAGAACGATACAGGCGGTCCATACCGTTTTTGCCGTCACGATGAACGACGGCCATCGGATATGCAGAGACTCTTTCGTTGCGGAAGACTTCTTCTTCAAGCTCAGCTGGATATTCCGTTCCCGTTCGTACATACGGAGAATCGCCTCCTCATCGCAACCGAGATACCGCGCATAACTCCGAAGAAATCCCCGTACATAGACGTCTGCAGGCAAACCGGCATAAGAACCGTTTTCCAACGCCTCCAGATACTTGACCTGAATCTTAATCGACCGGGACACATCCACAAGGCTCTTCCGGTGCCCCGTGCGAAATTTCTGTAATTTCTCACCCAGAGTGAGCGATGCGACCTTCTTTCTTGTAAATCCGCTTTCTGTCATACCCCCTTCAAATAAACTTAGTACCTCTCTCAAATCTCACCGCGTGAATAAGTAAGAAACGAGCGCT
>JAYRFE010000082.1:0-35905 GCA_041908545.1 Candidatus Moraniibacteriota bacterium | reverse complement strand
TCAAAGGAAATCGTCCCTAAGACGGGTATCCCTGATGTAACCCGGTCAAAAGGTTCGGTATCGCTCAGCGCCAGGACATCCGTCATCTCGCTCGCATCCGCAACATTTCTCATCAGCCTCCCGAAAGATCTCCCCAGACCGAAGAGTTCTCCGAAAAGCGATCCGATGTAAATCTGCACCAATACGACCGTGCCGGTACTCACACTTCCTGCGAGCCAGAGATGGATGACCGCATACATAGCTACGATCTCAAGCATACTGAACATGATGGTCTGGACAGCGATCAGGATATTGTTGAATCGCCAGCTCCGAAGACGGGCAGTACCGTCCAGCTCTGCCGCCTGACCGAAGGCGGCATTCTCCTCCCACTCGGAAGCGAAAGTCTTCACGGCGAACATATTCGAAAGTGCATCCGAAAGCCGGGCCGTCAGGGCCGAATCCTGGGTCGCACTCTCGGCATCATACGGGAGCTTTTTTTGGGTCATCCAGAAGGCAATGACGATATATATCGGAATCCAGACAAGAAAAATGATAGCGATGACCGGATTGATAAGAAACAAGGATACAACGACACCCGTAATCCGTATAGTCGGCATCCAGAAATTGAAAACGAGAATATCCGCGATGTCCTCGAAAGCCCGCGTGTATCTCCGGGACTGAGCGACCAGACTTCCCGTGAAACGATCGGCGAAAAAAGTATAGTTCTGTCGCATGAAAGCCCCGAATGCGCGCCGATTCAGATCTTCCATGGTCCTACTCTCAGCTGCGCTGATCGTAAAATCCCCCGTCCGATAAAAAAATTGGTAACAAACGATGACTCCGATGAGCATCCAGAAGCTTTCAGCCAATATCGGAGCGATGGCAAGTCGATCTGTTGCTCCTGCTATGCTGTCGATGATGCGACGATACACCAATGGGGTGAGGACACCGGAAAAAAACGATGCCAGGCCATACGATACCAGGACGGCCGCGAACCACCACGCCTGCCGACGGGCCGACACGGCGTAGGATTTCAACACACGGATGAAGGATGATGAAGATTGCATGACCCTGAAACGTTCATTTCACGAAAAAGTCCACCCAATATAACAGAGATCGAAACGAAAGTCACGAGACTGACCACTGCCCCTTCTAGCTTCGAGTGAAAAACCGTCGTCCGAAAAAAGCAAAAAAGTAGAATCCCATTGCGACCAAGACGATGGCGCCCCCACTCGCCAGATCGAAACGGTACGAGAGCAGAAGTCCGATGACCACGGAAAGCAGAGATATGACTTCTGAGAATACCAGGGTCACGAAGAATCCTTTCCTCAACTCGAGCGCCGCCAAGACCGGAATCACCATAAGCGCTCCGATAAGGAGAGCGCCGACGATCTGGAGAGAGGCTGCCACGACACCGGCTGCAAGCGCAGCGAAGGTGGCATTGAGCACCGAAACTCGAACTCCGGAAACGCGGGCAAGATCTTCGTCGAGTGCTGTCAGGAAAAGCTGACGATAACGAAGTATCACGAATGTCAGCACGAGTATGACGATAGCAAAGAGCATCAAAAGATCGAAATGCGTCACCGTCGAAAGGCTTCCGAACAGATAGCTCATGATATTCACATTGAGTCCGCGAAGCGAGGACAGCAGGACAACCGCCAATGCCAGACTTCCAGACAGTACGAGTGCGACAACCGATTCTCCAAGGATTTTCCCGCTGGAACGCAATCGTTCCATGCCGAGCGCCGCGGAAACGGAGAGAAAGAGGACTCCGAAAAAGATCGGGATTTTCAGGAGAAGGGCCAGAGCGACACCCAGAAAAGAAACGTGCGACAGTGCGTCGGAGAGAAGCGAGTAACGCCGAACAACCAGGAAAATCCCCAAAAATGGCGCCGCTATCCCAATCAAAAGACCGGCTTCAAGGGCCCGTCGGAGAAAATCGAATTGCCAGAACGCGAGGATATCCATACCCGATAGAAGTCTTAGTGCTCGTGATTATGAAAAAGCACCTGTTTCCCATCACCATACATCGTTTCAAGCGTCCCGGGATGACGGAGTCCTTCCGGGGTTCCGAAATACACGAGTGTCCGATTCAGACACATGACCTGCTTCACTTCACGCGCGACCGCATCGAGATCATGCGATATGAGCAATATGGTCATCCCGTCATCGTTCAGCCGCTTAAGCAGGGAATAAAATTCCTGTTCGGAGGTTCGATCGATACCGGTAGTCGGTTCATCAAGAATGAGAAGTCGTGGCCGAGTCGCGAGTGCCCGTGCGATGAATGCCCGCTGCTGCTCACCCCCGGAGAGCTCGCCGATACGCCGATGTCGCACATGTGCAACACGCGCCGATTCGAGAGCTTGCTCCAGACAAGAATGCCTTTCGGAAACCGAAAGTCGCCGTTCATCCCGACCGAAACCGCTCGCAACGATTTCCTCGACCGTCGCCGGAAAATTCTGATCATTCCTGAAAACATGTTGCGGTACGTATCCCACCTGATCCCACCCCCGAAAAACCAGCGGATCATCACCAAAAATCATCACTTTCCCGCCCGAGGGCTCGAGTAAACCGACGATCAGTTTGATAAGTGTCGTCTTCCCGCTACCGTTCGCCCCCAAGATACCGACATAATCTCCCAAAAAGATCTCGAACGACACACCGGACAACACGGATGTTTCTCCGTGCCGAAAATCAAGATCATGTGCGGCGATAAGCGGCGTATCGACTAGAGACATTCGAGTGCTGTACGTAAATGAGTGAGATTCTGACGCATGAGACCGAAGTAGGTTTCCGGAGATCCATCTTCCCCGATCATTCCCCCTTCGATCGGATTGAAGACCAGCGTCCCGATACCTGCCTCTCGTGCGAGGGTCTCGGAAAGCTTCGGACTCGAAAGCGTCTCGAAGAAAATATATCGGATATCCCGTTCGCGGACCAGACGAATGATTTCAACCATGCGTCCCGGAGATGGCTCGGCATTCGGAGAAAGTCCGGCGATCGAAACTACTTCCAGTGTGTACCTTTTTGCGAGATAGGTAAAGGCATCGTGCGCGGTTACGACGGTGCGCAGGCGACAAGTTCGCAGACCGGAAACATATTCCTGATCAAGCGATCGGAGCGCTTCGACAGCCGTCTCTTTTCGGGATTCATACTGTGTCCGATGTATCGGATCAGTCTCCGAAAATGCTTCCGCGATCCGTTCGATCTGCGTTTCTGCCAATACCGGATCCAACCAGAAATGAGGGTCGAGTCCGGATTCCTCGTGCGCATCGTGCGCATCGTCTTCGGATACTCCGGGTTCATGCGATTCTTCGGTGACCGGCAACGGATCCATGAAATCCGTCATACGTACGACACGGATACCGCGTCGCGCGAGTTCCGGCACGAGTTTTTCGGCCCATGCATCGATACCTGCGCCGTTCAGGATCACGACATCGGCCCGATACAGCTTTTCCATGTCTCGAGGAGTCGGCTCAAAATCATGCGGTTCCACCCCGGATGGAACCAGCGTCGTCACGGAAGCGGTTTCTCCGGCTACGACGCGCGCGAATTCAGCATACGGAAAAAAAGAGGCGACAACCTGAAGTGGATGTCCCGGATCATTTTCCGATCGGGGCGATTCCGGTTTCAAAAAAAACATCGAAACGACAAGGCCCGATATGCCAATTCCCGCGATGACGAGTCCGAAAAAAATTCTATGCCGCATATATTTATCGTTCATGACTTACACTCCGAACAAAGCCCGAAAAATTCCAACGAATGTTCCAAAACCCGAAACCCGTCCCGCTCGGAAAGCATACGCTCCACATGAAGCAGGTTTTCCCGAAACAGGACATCCCGGATATCTCCGCAGCTCACGCAGATCGTATGGTGATGATGCTCGCCGACAAGTTCATAATAACGCTTTTCATCGGAAACACGGACTTCTTTCGCGATCCCCTCTTTGACCAGGAATGCCAATTCGCGGTATACCGTCGTTTTATTGAACACCAGTCCCGTTTTCCGAAGCGCTTCCGAGATTTCCGGTATCGACTGCGGCGCATCGATACGAGCAAGGAACGCCACGATGGCACTGCGCGCCTTCGTCATACGGAATCCCCGTCCTCGCAATTCCGACAAAAAATCCCTATCCTCATGCATATCTCCTCCTTCAATATTACGTTGTACATATTAACGCAACTTAGTTGCATCTGTCAAATCTGCTATACTTATCCTGAAAAACGAAATTCATATCCGAATACCCCATATGTACACGCCCACTCTCAAAGAGATCCTGTCCGCCGGCAATGCGCCCTTCTCAAGTGACGATGAGAAACTCATCAGCGATGCGTACGCCTTCGCCGAAAAAGCCCATCGGGAACAACGACGACGTTCCGGCGAACCTTATATCACCCACTGTCTTGCCGTCGGACTCACCCTTCGCGAAATCGGTATGGACGCGCGGACCATCGCGGCAGGACTTCTCCATGATGTTCCTGAAGATACCGAGGTCACGCTGACGGAAATCGAGAAAAAATTCGGGAATGAAATCGCGTATCTTGTCGATGGCATCACCAAACTCGGCAAGATCAAGCTCCGCGGAACCAAAGAGGAGCTCTATCTTGAAAATCTCCGCAAAATGTTCCTAGCCATGGCCCGCGATATCCGCGTCGTCATCATCAAGCTTGCCGACCGACTCCACAACATGCGTACGCTCGAGCATGTTCCCCGGGAGAAACAGGAGCGCATCGCCCGCGAGACCATGGAAGTGTACGCCCAGATCGCCAATCGGCTCGGTATCGGCGAACTCAAAGGCGAACTCGAGGATCTCTGTTTCCGCTACCTTGACCCGGAAAATTATGCTCTCACGAAAAAGATCCAGGAGACCTATCTCCGAGAAGGAGACTTGTATATCACGAGAATCGTCGCCCTCTTCAAGACCGAGCTCGACAAGGAAGGAGTCCGTATTCTCGATATTCACGGACGGACCAAACACCTCTACCGGCTTTTCCAAAAACTCAAAAAACATGATATGGACATCGCTCGCGTCTACGACCTCGTCGCGATCCGTATCATCGTGCCGGAAATCGCCGACTGCTACGAATCCCTCGGCATCGTCCATAAGCTGTACCGTCCGATGGTCGGCCGCATCAAAGACTATATCTCCCTCCCGAAACCGAACGGCTATCAATCGCTCCATACCACCATCTTCGGTCCGGAAGGCAGGATTCTCGAAGTCCAGATCCGAACCCAGAAAATGCATGATGAATCGGAATACGGCATCGCGGCTCACTGGATATACACCGAAAAAGAACGGCGCAGCTGGAGAAATCTTTTCTTCAAACATCGCGGCTCACCGAGACAAGCTCCACCGAAAGAACTCGCCTGGGTCAATCAGCTCAAGGAATGGCAACGGGAAATCGGACGGAACGACGAGGAATTCATGCAGGGACTCAAGATCGAGTTCTTCAAGAACCATATCTTCGCCTTCACTCCGAAAGGTGATATCATCGAACTTCCCGAAGATTCCACGCCTATCGATTTCGCCTATGCCATCCACAGCGAAATCGGACACCGGGCGGTCGGAGCAAAAGTCGACCGTAAAATGGTCCCTCTCAATTCACGGATCGAGAACGGTCAAGTCGTCGATATCCTCACCGTCAAGGAAAAGAAAAAGCCCTCGCGGGACTGGCTCAATTTCGTCAAAACTTCCAATGCGAAATCGCACATACGGCGCGAATTCCGCAATGAATTCAAAAGCAAAGAATAAAAAAGTGCGACCCTTCACGACGACTCATTCTTTCCCTATTCCTTGGTCACGCGCATGATTTCCTCAAGAGTCGTCATTCCCTGGACGGCTTTCAGAAAACCGTCTTCCACCATCGTATACATGCCATTTTCCTTCCGGGCGACCGTCTCAATCTCTTCGCTCGTGGCGGAATGTGTCACCAACTTCCGGATGTTCGTCTCCATCTCAAGCGCCTCATAGATACCGAGTCGACCGCGATACCCTTCGCCGCCGCATTGGTCACACCCTCCTATCGAATAAAAAGTGGCCTCCCGCAAGCTTTTCGCCGACCCAATAATCTTGGAAATTTCCGGATTTTTCTGCATGGTCACGAAAAGGGCATCGACATCATAACTCTTCCCAAGCGAAACCAATTGTTTTTCATCAAGCTGATACGGTTTCCGGCAATCCGGGCAAAGCTTCCGGACCAAACGCTGAGCGATGATGACATTGGCCGTCGATGCGATCAAGAATGGTTCCGCGCCCATATCCAACATACGCGGCAACGCGGCGGCGGCGGAATTGGTATGCAACGTCGAGAGAACCAGGTGCCCGGTCATCGCAGCATTCAAAGCGATTTCGAGTGTTTCAGAATCGCGGATTTCCCCGACCATGATGATGTCCGGATCCTGACGCAGAAGCGAACGCAATCCTGCCGCGAAAGTCATCCCGACCTTCGGGTTGATCTGCGTCTGATTCACTCGCGGCATCCGATACTCGACCGGATCTTCTACCGTACTGATATTCACCTCGGGCGTATTCAGGATATCCATAATCGTATACAGCGTCGTCGTCTTTCCGGAACCAGTCGGACCAGTCACGAGAATCATTCCATTCGGTTTTTTGATTTCCCGATGCACACTTTCAAGTGCCTTTCCGGACAAACCCATTTTCTCAAGTGTCAATCCTTTTGCACCCTCATCCAAAAGACGCATAACGACCTTCTCCCCATCGAAAACCGGAAGCAAACTCACCCGGAAAGAGATCTTGTAATCGTCCTTCTCGATCTTGAAACGACCGTCCTGCGGAATACGATGTTCATCGAGCTTCAGATTGGACAATACCTTGATACGGGCCACGATACCGGCCGCCGTATCCTTGGGAAGTGTCATCGTTTCATGCAGGACACCATCGATACGGTATCGGACATGCACCTCCTTCTCATCCGGTTCGATATGGATATCCGAAGCCGACTGAAGGATGGCGTGTTTCAGGAGCGTATCGACGATACGGATAATCGGCAACCCCGAAGCCAACGCTTCAGCGCTTTCCTCATCCTGTTTCGTATTCCCCGGCTGCACCTCTCCCGTCAGGATATCACCGAATTCCGCTTTCAGACTCTTCTCGTACTGATGCAAAGCGGCTTGTATGCTTTCTTGGGTCGCCAGACAGGGAATGATCTTCAATCCCGTCTTCTTCTTGATGAAATCAATCGTCTGGAGATCTTCCGGGTTCGACATCGCGACCTTCAGATCATTCCCTTCCTTTTCGAAAGAAACAATATTCGCCTTCTTCGCAATCGGCTCAGGAATGATCTGAAGCACCTCGAAAGGTATCGTTTCCTTGGAAAGATCGACGAACGGAATTCCGAGGACATACGCGTACACCTTCTGCAATTCGGCTGACTGCAGAAGACCCTGATCAAGCAAATATTGCCCAAGCTCCTGTTTCTTCTCTCCCGACTGGACAATAGCCTCTTCCACCTTCTCTTTCGACAACAATCCGGAATCAAGAAGGAAATCTTTCAGTTGTTGGACGGCGATGTGCATGTTATTTTTGTTTTCATCTCTTCACCCGAACGCATTATAGCATTTTTTTGAATTTTCTGAGTGACGAAACGGAGAAAATGCTCCAAATCACGCCAAGACCGATTACGGAACCGAAAACGTCTATGCCCACATCGGATATCCGGCTCCCTCGACCGAAAACGAATGCTTGATGCAATTCATCAAGCGCACCGTACATGAAAACGAATACCGCTGAGAGAACTATGATATTTCGCCATGATGCCCGAACAAACAGGATACGAAAAAAACGGAAGGCGAGAACGGATAACAATGCAAACTCAAAAATATGCGCTCCTTTCCTTTCGAGAATATACCACACCGGCGGATCATAAAAACCTCCCGATCCCGGCATGGATGAAAAAAAGAACATGACTCCCATCCAGACAAGCAGCATGGCTCCACGAGTGAGAATCACCCCCTGGTTTCCCGACCGTTTCTTCATACTCGTCTCTCAATTCCTGAATTTCCCGCGGACTTCTCTGATAAGGAGCACGAAAGCATAGAACGGCAACCAGAGCCAGAGTGTCCGCTTGAGGAATTTATCGATATCGGCATTTAAGTTCATACCCTGAATATATTCATCCTTTCAGGAAAACAGCCGTATCCTGGAGGATCTCATAAATAACATCTTTCTTTTCGACGACGATGCGCCACCGCTCTTTCTCTGCCTGTTCCTTAAGATTCTGATTCGGGTTGAAGGCGATAGGATGTTCCACGAGCCGGAGGAAGCTTCCGTCAGACTCGGTATCACCGATACCATATGAATCTTCCAGGGAAAGCCCGTGTTCATAGACATATTGTTTCACCACTTCTCCCTTGTTTCTCGAAGGCTCGAATGCGGCGACTCCCGTATATACGTCCTGATCATTCAACTCATAAATACTTCCGAATGCGGCATCGAATTTGAGATAATGCGCATTGTATTCCTCAACCACTTCGCTCGGCGACCCGGAAACAGCGATCAGATGATAACCTTCGGAACGCAATTTTTTGATAAGGTTCTCAGCGAATACATAGGTCCGCTTGGCATGGAATGGCACGACGATCTTGCTTGCTCGCAGCACGTCACTCTTCCGACAACCGGCAATGTGCTCGGAATAGAGATTCACCAATGCACGACGATACTGCTCATATGTACCTTCATGTTCCACCCAGCTCGTATAAATCTCAATGAGCTGCCGGCGGGCATCCAACGGAAAAATTTTCATCCAAGCAAGCTCGTTGATGAGTTCGAAATGAAGATTCTTCCGAAATATGGTCCCGTCAATATCAAAAACGGCTAATTTCAACGCCTTTCCTTGCATAGAATATCTCAAAAGAAAACCCCGTTATGGATACGGTCAAACTACGCCTTTGCGCGCCCTTCTCACGAAATGCCAGACGGTGATTCCTCCGAGAGAAAGAATGGTCATAGTGATTATCCCGACAGTTACGGTCTTATCAACGGAAAACACCTTTTCCTCGGACATCTGAGAGGTCTCTATCGGGGCATTCTCCGGAACGGCGGAAACGGTGACCGCTCCAGCTGTCTTCACGAATGAAAATGATTCGCTTTGGGTCATAATTCGACCTTCGTTATCCGTAGCCGCAACATAGGCTTCATGACTACCATCTTCAAGCTGACTATCGAAACCGTATGTCCAATTACCCGATGCATCCGTCTCTACGATAGCGATTACCGGATCGCTGTACAAATATACGGTCACAAACGAATTCGGAGTCGCTGTCCCGGAAAGTTGAATTATCTGCTTCCCGCCCTCGTAATTCACCCTCTCGACTTTCTGAACCTGATACCCGGCAGTTCGAGTCATCGGATCAGTAGGCGGCAATTGCTCCGTGACTCTTCCCTGTTTCTTTTGAGTCTCTTTCGGTGATTGAAACACGACCCTGTCTCCCGTATCGTCAACCGAGTACTTCAACGGATTATATCCGCTCCTCACCTCATCTCCATCGGAAAAACCGTCCCCATCGGTATCCCCCCTGCTCGGATCGGTTCCGCGCCGCGTTTCTTCCGCATCCGGAAGACCATCCTCGTCCTGATCCGCCGTACTTTCAACGGATGGAATCGGAACGGATGCCGAAGAAACGGATTTCTGAGAAGAGACTTCCTTTCCCTTCTTAGCTGTCTCCTGAATCCAAGAACCAGGCGCTCCATTCTTCACCACAACCGATCCCAGGAGAGTCCCCGGAACACCCGAGGATCCCGAGGCGACGAGTACCGATACCTTATTCGTATCATCGTGAACGGTTACCGTTGCACTCGATCCCGTTCCTGAACCCGGATAGACCATCCCTCCATCGTCATATCGAGTTCCACCCTCTTGTGTCGGCCGATCAGGATTCCCCCCAGGAACCGGGGTAGTGACCACCGATGTCTCTCCCGAATCTACATTCGCCCCCCCAGAAACGCTCTCCGCCATTCGCCCTTCCTCTCCGGATGGAACGGTCGGAACCGCCTTGGTCGTTACTACCGGAAAAGACAACGCCGATGCCTTACTTCGTTCGGATATGTTTCCGGCCATATCCTGAGCGACAATGAAATAGATATACTGTCCGCCGATAGAAACCGACGTATCCAAATATTTCGTCGTTACCGATTCCGCAAGTTTGACACCGTTCCGATACACGAGATATTTCCGAACTCCGGACGCGTCCCTGGACGCGCTCCACCAGAGCAGGACCGCATTCTGGCCATCCGCCTGTCCAGCCAAAAGATTCGTCGGTGGGGTCGGCGGAGTCCTATCTGCTATTTTCGCGCTCCCTCCAATGACGGACGAACCAGGACTGTCTGTTTCTCTGGTCCAAGAAGAAGAATCCCCTGTCATACCGCCAGTCGAAGGAATTGCCAACCCAGACCCTTCATTTTCCGGAGGATATGGATACGAGTATTGGCTGAAATCATCCTTCACGGATGACGTCCCTGATTCCTGGACGAATGCCCTCGCATTCGAAAGAAACGCTGAAAAAAATAAGACCCCGATACCCGCTACAAGACCCATTCCTACCTGAGTCCTGCCGATATTTTTGACCATACTTTTTTTTTACTTTTCTTCACTCCATTATACCGTGAAGGGTATAAAGCGCAATGCCGCAGGCGACGGAAACATTCAACGAATTCTTCTTTCCCTGCATCGGAAGCTCTCCGATCACGTCACACTGATCAAGAATGAGCCTATGAAGACCCTTCACTTCGTTTCCGACGACCAAAGCCAGAGGATGGTTCCCTCCTATCATTCGCAAAGGGACCGATTTCTCATCCTGTTCGAGCCCGACTATCCGATAACCCGATGCACGCAACCTTATCGCTACGGCCCTGAAGCTTGTCTCCTTCCTCCATGCGACAGAATTTTCTGCACCAAGCGCCGTCTTAGCAAGAGATTTCTCTGCCTTCGTCAGGTATTTCCGATCCAGACCAGCCGGACAGGGAGTATATCCTGTCAACCAGATTTCCCTTACTCCAGCACCGTCAGCCGAACGAAACATCGAGCCGACATTCGCGGCACCCCGGACATTATGAATGATCAATACGATATCCCGGCTACTGTTCTCCTTGAGCATGTTCATGAAACAATTCTTTTGCGGTTTCCCATACTGCCGGATATTCCTTCTTCTCCTTCATCCAATACCACCACTCCGCTCCCCAGAGATAGATTTCCGGAAAACCGACTTTTTGCGCGTACAAGACATTCTCTCGCAGCTTCTGCTCATCCATCGTTCGAAATTGCTCCTCAAGCGGAACATCGGCAACCCAACCGCTTGCCCACGGCTCCGCCTGCAATTCGATTACTGAGAAATATTCCTGATCAGTCAGAAACCGTACAAACCATTCCTTCATGATGAAAAAGCTCGGTCCGAGCGGATACGTGAAGTAGCCGTATCCATGCTTATAGATATGCCGGTACATCGTCGTCCCGAAACGGTCACCTCGATGAGCCGCCTGATACCAGAGAGAAAGCTCCCCACTGTCCGTAGTCAAAATCGGTCGTGAACCATCAAGCGATTTCACCAACGAAATCTCCCGATCGAGCATCTCGCGACGAAATGGCGGACACTGACCGAAAAACACCAAAAACGGTTCATTCTCGACCTGCCACACCTTGATCGCCTTTCTATCCCTGTATCGATGCACCACTTCCCGTAAGAACCTATTCAACGCAGCTTCGCGCCGATCGGCATCATCGCCGACCCAACCGGGGATATGACATTCCGGCCAACGCGGAACTCGCTGCCCGATAGAAAGGATGATGTCCCCGTTCCGCAAAGTCGTTTCCTCGATCTGCCAATCGAGATCGGAAAAATCATATTCTCCCTCCCGTGGCTCGACGAGATCCCAATAGACGGGAATACGAACTTTGCGGACACCGACTTCATCGAGAAGCGCAAGATAGGTTTCTTTCCAATCCAACCCGAGATCGCGCGCATAACGCGAAGAAAAAGTGATGCCAAGCGCTACATCCTCACGCGGATGTAATCCCGGAATATTGAACAACCCGAACAGCACGGTGATCAGAAACACGATCCACCACACGATCCAAAAGATTATTTTCAGAAAATAATAGAGGCCAGCCCGCATAAAAATCAATCATTCCCTAATAAATGAGAAGACGCGCCCCGCTCATCACCGAAAGCCACATCCCGAGAAAAATCAGACTGATAGCAACTCCTTTTTGTACCCACTGTACCACGCCGAACCGTTCCTCAAAAATATGCGGGTACTGAGTCGAAGTCACCCAGGCAAGCAGGAGCAGAAAGACGAATTGTATCCCGGAAAGCGCCTGAATGAACGTCACCGGACCAAGGAAGGTGGCATAATTCATCAGAAAAGCAGCCGTGCCACCACTCACCTTGTTCGCAAGAAACAGCATACCGGTCTTGGTATTCCTCTTATTCGCGATTCCATGATCCCGCAGACCCGAGAGGATCTGCTTCCGAAAAAGAGGGACCGCAAACAGACTCACCCCCCCAAGAAACATCCCGATCCGAGACCAGACAAAGCCGCTCTCGAAATTCACGTCATACCAATAATACCCATACTTCAACAGCAGAAGAGATATCGACATGCAGATTCCGGCCACGATCACCAAGGGAGACACACTTTCACTCCTCTTGAACGGGAAATCGATCGCAATGAGTATGCCTCCGCCGACCAGGAGAGCGAATGCCAGGAACTGTACCCATGTAATGGTGACAATACGGCTCAAATCACCCCCAAGCGGAAAAAAATAAGCAAGCAAAGCGGTCAACGCCATGATCGTCCCGACTAAAGGCGCCACGCGGGATATCTCATTCTTCTGTACGGCCGCATAAAAAGCCAGAAGTCCGTACAAAAAAAGCGCCCCTGAAACGAGGAAAATCAGCGTCGGGACATATCCGTACCACTGAAATCCGAATGGCACGAACAAAAGCGCGAACAAACTGAAGAGCGCGACGAAAAACGCGTATACGGATGGATGACCGATCCGCCCCGAAAGAAGCACCTTATCCAAGAGTGCCGCCACGGCTCCAAAGAAATAGGAGATGATTGAAACGATTATCCACGTCATACCTCCTCAGTATACCGTGACCGGATAAAAAAGTCTCGCGGAACATCCTCAAAAAACGATAACCCACACGGAACTCCCCGTAATCCCGTAAAGACCTTACCAAAAATCCCCTAAAGAATCCCGGCGAACTGCTGATAGTACAATCTCACATCGCTGATCCACTTCCTGACGCTCTCCGGATTATGTCCGCCGCAACTCGAACCACATTTCCATACGACCATCCGTTCCGGATCGGTCGATCCACCGCGCACGGAAGAAAGCTCGATCAAACGATTTCCGATGGCCTGTACGGCATCGTCCGGTTTCTCGAAACAACCATATCCGTCTTCAGTCATACCGCGATTCCCGTACCCGCGATACCCCCAATAATTGAAACATTCTTCCCCGCGAAGCTTCGGCGTGCGTCTCCCCCAATCGCTCTCTTTCTTCGCGATACCGACGATCAGTCCGGCGATAGAAGGATCGTACACGGAAATACTCCCCGCCATAGTCGAAAGAGGATACCCTTCCGAAGTCAGCGAAAGAACCTTTTCTCGTATCCCATGATTCTCATTCTGGGCGCCAGCACCCGCATCCTTCTCTTCGGCGCACCCGATTCCGAAAGAATCTCGGGATGTTTTTTGCCCGAGCGAAGACAACAGAATTCGGTCCGTTTTCCAACGACACCGGGTCAAACTCTCATCGTCTGAATTCAACTGAACCGGACCAGAGGAAGCTTCAGGAGCGATCTCGACATGTTCGGATATCGCGACTGCTGGCAAATTCGCCAGCTCCGAAAACGCATTTCCGCCATCGGCGGGATATATGCCTCCGCCAACAATAAAAAAAAGAGGGGCAAACGCGCGGATACCCATAAAAAGACTTTTTCTTTTCTCGGGTTTCCGCCTACTCTTCATTCCTAAACCGGAATACATACGAAACACCGCGTTCCCTTATCCAAACCCTCCGAAAACGCAAAGGAAAATATACCATACTTCCCATTTTTGGTAAAGGGAAAAACAAAACACCGGTCTAAACCAGATTTCAAGAACACTCTTCCAAAAACAAACAGGATTTCTCCCCTAAATTCCCAACGATGTCTTGTAATCACGCAAGGAAACCGATGATTGCAGCAAAACAGGATCCACGGCGGAAGCTCCTCCGCCACCGACAGAAAAGGAAATTATAACCAATCCGACCCGGGTACTCAGCACCGAATCCCGAATAACGAGATTCATCGTGACTTCGCCAGTAGTCACCCGATTCCAGACGCTGAATCCGGGCGTCGTACCGCAAAGAGCTGCGGTTCCGGCGGTTCCGATTGACTTCTCAACATAATTAGGTGAGGTATGTTGTCGATACATGATACATTTCGACTGCGAATGATCGAAGAAGGTCACGCTGACCGGGGACGTATTGACCGCCGGATTCCCAGTCGGACTTATCACGGAACTGGTACGGAGCTGTTTGACAAGGTCATTCATGATGTACTGCGCGTTCTCGAGGTACTTCTGAGCACTTGCCGTATTCCGATACGCCGCAAATCCCCCGCTGAAAGCCACGGACACAATCGCCATAAGAAGCGAGAAAACCCCCATCGCAACGACAACTTCTATCAAGGAAAAGCCTCGGGAAGATCTTCTCTGTCGAGACGGAAAAACTTGTTTCCTGTTCTGATGCATACGTGTTCGCTCTTAAGGTTTCCAATTCGTCAAAACGGCCCGAACATACGCGCACTGATTCGCTCGAGTGCACTGAGAAACATCCACGCTGTCGGCAGATACGCCGGGGAAGACTCCTGTCGGCAATACATCGCTCCGTCCCCACCAGACGATACTAGTGACTTCAGCCTGGGTCGGAGTCGTAACGTTATCCAATTCGATGGAAACGACGCGAGCAAAGTGCGTGACTGCATCCTGAAACACATAAAAATTCCCGACCGGGACAAGCGAATAACGGTGTTCCGAGTTTTTGGCATTCGCAAAGCAGTTCCGACCCGCACCGGAGAGAATGAATCTCGGAGTCGCAGCATCCGGTCCACAGAAATCCCTCGCAGCGGTTCCTGGAAATTTATGCGTGCCCGATGTCGGAAACGCGTTCGCACTCCCTGGAGGAGAGACGGTCGAATCAGCCAGATTGGCATCCCGAACATTATACGCATATTCCAGACCTTCCTGCGCAAGTTCTGTCGCTACTATCGCGTCCGTATCACGAAAGGCATTGTTGAGTGATGAAGACAAGAGCTGCAACACGGCTGTCAGACCGATAGCCACGATAGCGGACGCGATGATGACTTCCACCATGGAAAAGGCACGTATTCGAGAAAAATCCCGATCCCCCCCTTTCTGTCCAGAAAACAAAAAAGAAAACATGCCCAGTCTCACGTACTCCTCCTGATTCGTATTTATGATCTTCGATGTTTTCATATTGACTAGGTAAGCCTATGGACAACTTCCTCCGGCTGCTTCCTCGATGCGTCCTCCGGGATACACACAGACCGACCAGGTCACTCCCGCTTTGGTAAGCGTGTACTGCACGGCACTCCCAATCGTACCCGTCAATAATCCGTCCCACACCTCGCCCCAGGGGACCACGAAACCAACCCCTCCATTCGCGGCCGAAATGCTTACTCCTGGAGTCAGTCTGAAGACCGGAAGAGCATCACTCAAAACGGACGCGCATGTCGCTCCATTCCGATACCGATACGTAGGCGAAACCGTCGTGGCACCGGCGGCGGACGGAGGAAACACGAAGGCACACGAAACCCTTCCCGAGGCGACCTGCTTCCCCGAAAGCGCGTTGTTCTGCAATTCACGCAACACACCGACCAGACGACGAGCATCTCCCTCCACCTCTTTCTGCGTCCGTCCGCTACCGATAGATATGAGGGCAATTCCCGCGGCGATACCGATGATGGCAACAACCACCAGGATTTCAATGAGAGTGAATCCTTTCCTTTGTGACATATCGGATTTTCTACTTCTTTGGAAATTGAGATAACTAACCCCTCCCATACGGATAAAGTATACAACATATCATCATATCCGACAAAAAATCTTCAAAAAAACGATGATTTCTCCTACGAAAAAAAAGAGGATATCCACATATTCCCTCCGTATCGGATCGAATCAAATCGGGAAAGAAACAAATAAGCTATAAGACCCAGAATCAGAAACGGTCCGAAAGGAACCTGGGTCGTCATACCTGCTTTTTTCCGAAACAAAAGAACACACGAAAAAAGTGCGCCGATACCGAAAGAGAGAGTAAGCGTGAAAAATATGCTCTTAATACCCACGACAAGCCCGAGAACGGCCGCCAACCACGAATCCCCCCAACCCATCCAGGTCTCCTTGGAAAAAAAGGACAATGATGCGAAGAAAATCCAGGCACCCGAAGCACCCAATAATCCGGAAACGATACGCCCATCGACAGACCACAGCATATCCGTCGAAAGATTCCAGTCCAAAAGAAGAAGTGAGACTACCGTCCAGAGAGCGCTCGCCTGAAGAAGCGATACCGGAATCTCCATAGTCTCCGTATCGTAGAGCGCAATGACGATAAGAAAAGAAAAGAGCCCGAGCAACCACACCGTTTCAATCCAGGCGCTCGTTTCCACCGGATTGAAGAAGAGCTGAAACGTACCAGCATACACCAGTCCCGTACCCAACTCGACCAACGGGTAACGCCAGGAAATAGGCGCTTTGCATGACCGGCATTTCCCTCCAAGAAAAAGAAAGGAGAAAAGCGGGATATTGTCATACCAGGCGATAAGAGCCTGGCACCGCGGACAGGCCGAACGCCCGCTGACAAAGTTTGTTCCTGCCTCAAGTCGAAGCGCCACGACATTCAAAAAACTTCCCACGATCAGACCGAGACAGAAAAAGAAAAAAATCCCCATATGATCGATACTTCTGACCCAATAAAATAAACAGGATCATCTCCTTTTTCACGATATCATACCTCGTCTCCTCGCCAAAATCACTTCACTGAACCATAAGCCTTCAAACCTCTTCAAGTCCGAGTTTCCTGATTCGGGAACGGACCCCCCCCATCTGTCGGCCCAGAGTCGCCGCGATCTCCTTCATCGGTATTCCCCTATTGAACAGCCTTTTCAACCGCGCCTCTTCCTCATCCGTCCAGTGTCGATACGCCTGAGCATGCGTCTTTCTCGTTTTTTCCAATGATGATTCAGATATCCTATCCTCTTCGGATGCTTCCTCCTTCCTTTTTTCAGTCCGTTTCCCGCCGGAAATAAGAATGAAATTCCGTTCAAGTCGCTCCCGCTCTTCCGGCGTCAACGACCGAGACCACGACAAAGTCGTCCGTGATACCTCACGAAATACTTGATCCTCTTGGGAGACTCTCGGGTGCACTTCGAAGGCCCGTTCGTTGATTCCGATGAGATGAACTCCCGAAAGACGCCGCACCCGCGAGAGCGCCACGTATCCCTGACCGAATTCGAAAGCCTGGGAAAGATCCATCACCGCCGCATCAAGACTCACGCCTTGGCTCTTGTGTATCGTCATCGCCCAGGCAAGCCGGAGCGGGAGCTGAGTGATCTTCGCCAGGATCGCATCTCCCTCCATCATCGTCCATTCCATCGGTTCGACCACGATACGATCTCCCGCATGCGTCCGGACCACCGGCCGATGTCTCGTCCCCTCGAAACCGGTCACGACTCCGAGCGTCCCATTCACGAAACCTTCACTCTGATTATTCTTCGTGAACATCACGGCGGCTCCTTCCTTGAGTTCCAGCCGCGAAGGAGAGAGGCAGCCGCGCTTGAGAGCTTCGACAAGCTTCTCGGGACCACGCTCCGCCATGACGAAACGATGCGTCTTCGCGTCCAATTTTCCGAGCTCACCCTGATTGATCCGGTCCACATCCGCATTGTGTGAAAAGAGACGGGTCATCTCATCCGGCAACGCCTCCTCCTCACCGATCAATCGC
This sequence comes from Candidatus Moraniibacteriota bacterium, assembly GCA_041908545.1. Lineage (GTDB taxonomy): Bacteria > Patescibacteriota > Minisyncoccia > Moranbacterales > UBA1568 > JAGOSP01. The sequence continues at coordinate 17,897 of JAYRFE010000082.1, read as the reverse complement.
GCCTCCAACCGCCGCCGATGCGAAGCACTCCAGGTTTGGGAGCGTATGGCCGACAACAACTCGAGAAACATGTCATCCTCTTGACGATGCTGTTCCGTCAAATAGCAGACCTTGAAGTCAAGCCATTGCCACGTCTCCGATTCGAAAGCGAAACGGGCGAATTCCCCCTCCTTCGCCACCGGAGGCAATTGAAAAAAATCCCCCACGACCACGACCTGTAATCCACCGAAAGGAAGCTGTCTCTTCCTGATAGTCCGACAGATCCGCTCGACCGTATCGAATACCGATGCATCCAGCATGGAAATCTCATCGATGATCAGGACCTTCGTTTTCTTGATCCGTTTGGTGACATATCGGTTATCGGCAAGAGCACGTATCCCTTCTTCATCCAAGGAACGAGCGGTCCCGATACCGCTCCAGGCATGGATGGTCATCCCATGGATATGGGTGGCAGCGATTCCAGTCGAAGCGGTCACCGCGAAATCTATCTCCCGTTCCCGGAGATAAGCGGTGTAAGCGTTGATGGTATGCGTCTTCCCCGATCCCGCTTCGCCCGTCAGAAAGACGTGGGAACCGGAACGGAGGACGGCGAGCGCTTCGGCCTGCGTCATACGGATTCGAAAAAAGAAAAGTTCTTCCAGTATACACGTTTTTGGACAATCATTCCGTATTCCCCCTTTTCAGGCAAAAAAAGCCCCCGGGATTTCCGGGGGGAGAAAAAACAAGATCAGAGAACCGATGCCGCGTATGTCGCAAGCCGCGAACGTTCGCCATCCTGCAAGAGAATATGGCCGCTTCCTTCCCATTCCCTGAATCGTTCGACGGCGTAGGTCAATCCGGAGCTGCCTTCGTCCAAATACGGACTATCGATCTGCGACGTATCACCCAGCAAAATGACTCGGGTCCCCTCACCGGCACGGGTAACCAGGGATTTCACCTGATGAGGTGTCAAATTCTGCGCCTCATCGATGATCAAGATCACCTGTGAAAGCGAGGCTCCCCGCATGAAATCGACCGCTTCAATCTCGATATACCGCAAGAGATACTCGATCGAGGCCGCCCGCGCTTCGTCAGGATCGATATCCGTCTGCTTGTATGAACCGTTGGGTTTGATGATCGGTTTTTCCGGCCTTCTGGCTCCCAACACACCAAGATTATCGAAAACCGGTCTCATCCAGGGCGCCATTTTCTCTTCTTTGGTCCCCGGGAGCCAGCCTATCCCCTCACCCAGAGGCATCGTCAGCCTCGTGAAAATTATCTTCCTATGCGACCTATCCTCGACCACCTGTTGCAGAGCCGCAGCCAAAGACAGAACCGTCTTCCCGGTCCCGGCTCGACCGAGTATCGTCACGAAATCGATATTCTGATCCATCAGGAGATTCAAAGCGAAATTTTGCCCGATATTCCGCGCCGTCAGACCGAAAACAGCATTCTTTGGACACTGATAATTCACTGCCCTTCGCAACGTAACCCGATCGCCGCTTACCGCAGTCACGATAGCCTGAAACGAATCTCCTCCTCCCGTATTCTGGAACACACACTGGTTATAGGAAAAATCTTCATCGGGAAGCGAGTTGAACTGATAGCAAGCATCTCTCCCGCCACTCAAGTGAACCATTTCAGGATGCTGGTCCCAGAAATTTTCCGGCAGCTCCGAAACACCCGTATACCGACGATCCGCCGCTTGAAGCACCTTATCGTTGAAATAATCCTGCACGACGATTCCAAGGGCATCGGCTTTGATCTGCACGTTGATATCTTTGGTGACCAGAATCACCGTGCGCCCGGAAAAATTCCTCTGCAGGTACAATGCGACCGCCAGTATCTGGTTATCGTTCTTCCCTCTCGCAAACCCTTCCGGCAATTCAAGACTGATATCCTTGGTCTGCAGGAAAAGACGCCCGCTTGCCAGCCCATTCGAGGGACCGGACAGCGGGATTCCCTGATCCAAAGACACTCCCGGTGCCTTTGCTCCGTCGAGAACCTGGCTCAACAGACGCATAGCCTGACGCGTACTCCGAGCGATCCCGGACTGACCTTGCTTATGGTCATCGAGTTCTTCCAGAACGATAACGGGAACAAAGACGTCGTTATCACCAAAACGATAAAGACTCATCGGATCATGCATCAGGACGTTGGTATCCAGGATGAATAGTTTCGTTCCGATTGCTGACAATTGAGATGACATCTTGATTCCTGCCTTTCTTGTTCGTTTGTCAAAGAAACAGAAAGAGGAAAACCGCCCGTAGCAGTTTCCTCCCACGCCCACTCTCGCATCGATCAACCAAAAAAGCAAGCCTGGACTCCCTATGCTTCCCGGATACCGACTTCCCCGACGACGTCGGAAAAGTACTCCACCAAGGACGCCATTTCCGCTTCCGAGAATGCACTCATCGTTTCGAACTTCGGATCCAGCACGATCTCGCTTCGGAACGGCTGGAGAAAATACCGAGTGGCACCCCGAAGCGACCGTTTCATTTCCCGCAACACTTCTTCGGCATGCATCTCACGCACGAGCGTCGTACGGAATTCATACGGTATTCTTCCCTCCTTCAACAGATCGAAGCTCTTCTTCACCGCTTCCGCATCGGCCCCCAACCCTGAAAGGGCGGAGTAGCGATCGAAGCTCGTCTTGAAGTCCATCGCGACATACTGCACGAGTCCACGCTCGATCAGGCGCCGCAACACCTCCGGACGATTGCCGTTCGTATCCAGCTTCACCGCATATCCGAGTGTTCGGATCTTCCCGATGAAATCTTCCAGATCAGGATGCAGCGTCGGCTCACCGCCGGTGATCACGACACCCTGCAGGAGACCCTTCCGGCGTTCAAGAAAACGGAAAAAGACTTCTTCGGGAATGAATCCCTTCTCAATTTCCTTGAGCCGTTCCGGAAGAACGAACTCCGGGTTATGACAGTACCCGCAACGGAAATTACATCCGGCCGTAAAGACGATACAGGCCGTTTTTTCCGGAAAATCGAGGAGTGTCAGTTTGGTGATACCGCTCAAAAGCATAAACGGTCATCAGCACTCAGCTTCCGCATACTGCTGGCAGAAGGCATGGTTGGCAGCCACCGTTTCCGTGAAGTGTTTGCGTGAATAGTGTTCGGATTTCTTCCCGACATTGAAATGCGATACCGGACGATGATACCCCATCACCCGCGTCCACACCTCACAACGAGTTCGTTCTACCAGTTGCGTCTCTTCCGTCATACTCTTTTGTATTTTAAATGATTATTCTTTGATGAATTATGTCGCTTTCCTCTTCAGCCCGGAAACACCCTTCGGTGCGGCCTCCGCCTGCCGACTCTCGTATTTCTGCCGCGTCGTCGCGTCGAAACGCTCTCCGTTCTCGATTCCCAACTCGCGGTCGCATTTCGGACAATAGTCCCATTCCCCTTCCAGATACCCATGCTTCGGACAGATGGAAAATGTCGGCGTGATGGTGATATACGGCAAACGATAATTCGAAAGGATCGAGCGGACCAAGCTGCGACAGGCTGCCCCGGAACTCACTTTCTCATGCATGTAGCAATGCAATACCGTGCCACCGGTATACTTGCGCTGCAGCTCATCCTGCAGCTCAAGCACCTCGAAGATATCGTCGCTGTATTCCACCGGCACCTGGGAAGAATTCGTATAGTACGGAGCCTCCGCGGTTCCAGCCTGGATGATGTCCGGGAAACGTTTCTTGTCCTCCTTGGCGAAACGGTATGTCGTCCCCTCAGCCGGGGTTGCCTCGAGATTGTAATAATTGTTCGTCTCTTCCTGATAGTCCTTGATGCGTTCCCGCATGAAATCGAGGATTTCCTTCGCCAATATCTGTCCTTTCGGCGTCGCGATATTTTCCGTATCACCGGTGAAATTCCGTATCGCCTCATTGATACCGTTCACTCCGATAGTCGAGAAATGATTCCGGAGATATCCGAGATACCGCTTGGTGTACGGAAAGAGTCCTCGATCGATCCATTTCTGGATCTCTTCGCGTTTGATCTCGAGCGACGTCTTGGCAAGGTCCATAAGATACCCGAGCCGCTCATAGAATTTTTCCCGATCCCCCCGATGGAGATATCCGAGCCGAGCCGCATTGATAGTCACGACTCCGATCGATCCGGTCATCTCGGCCGAACCGAAAAGTCCTCCCCCGCGCTTCCGGAGTTCCCGCAAGTCGAGCTGCAGCCGGCAGCACATCGACCGCACATCGCTCGGATTCAATTCGGAATTCACGAAATTCTGGAAATACGGCGTGCCATACTTGGCCGTCATTTCGAACAGCGGCAGATTCTTCGGGTCTTCCCAGTCGAAACCCTTGGTCACATTGTAGGTCGGAATCGGAAAGGTGAATGTCCGCCCCTTCGCGTCCCCCCGGGACATCACTTCGATGAAAGCCCGATTGATGATATCCATCTCCGGCTGCAGTTCCCCGAACGTATAGGCAAACGGCTCACCGCCGAGCAGAAGCCGCTTCTCACGCATATCTTCCGGCACATCCCAGTCGAGCGTGATATTGGTGAACGGAGTCTGTGTCCCCCAGCGTGACGGGATATTCAGATTGAAGACGAAAGACTGGATATTCTGGTGCACATAGTCATACACCCGATCGGCCACATACTGCTCCTGTTTCGCCTTGCTGGCGAAAGTCATCCGATACTTCTTGATATCTTCCCGTAACTCAAGCTCGTACTTCTTCACGAAAGGCGCGAGATACGTATCGAAACTCGAAAAAGCCTGAGCCCCCGCCCATTCATTCTGAAGCGTCCCGAGAAAATTCACCATCTGCGATACGGCCGAGGAGAGATGTTTCGGTGCAGCGGACTCGACTTTGTTCGGCACCCCGTTGAATCCCTCCTCAAGCAAGACGCGGAGACTCCATCCCGCGCAATAACCCGAAAACATATCCAAATCATGAATATGATAGTCTCCATTCCGATGCGCATCCCCGACCGCCTTCGGATAGATATGCGAGAGCCAATAGTTCGCGATGACGCTCCCGGCCGTATTCAGGATCATGCCACCAAGCGAATATCCCTGGTTCGAATTCGCATTCACCCGCCAATCAAGCTTCTCGAGATACTCACGGATCGCCCTTTCGACCTCGACGACAACATTCTTCTCTTCTCGCGCCTCCCGTCTCTTCTCCCGATAGAGGATATAGGCCTTGGCGGTTTCAGCGTAGCCGTATTGGATGAGCATATCTTCGACGATATCCTGCACCTCTTCGACCGCCGGAATCTTATCCGAAAATTCTTCCTCCAGCCGGGCATATACATCCTGTGCCAATACCTGCGCGACGATCTCATCATGCTTGCCGGTCGCCTTGGCTGCCTGATTGATGGCATCCTCGATCTTCTCCAAATTGAAATCGACGATCGAACCGTTGCGTTTCTGTATCTTATAAACCGGCATATCTTTGTTTTTTAACCTGTTTACCGCACAAACCAACCACCAGGCGCCTCTCCCGCACCCAGCGTATTCCTTCGCCCCTTTTCTGAAAGGCGAAACAAAAAACGGTTCCGACTGTACACGATGTATAAACACCTGAGAGGCGAAAAGGTGTCACGAAGAATATTCCGGGAACCTAAAGAAGTTCTCTGAGATGTTTTCGGGCACGGGAAAGTCGTAGTTTGACAGCATTCTCCGATACGCCAAGCAGTACCGCGATTTCATGTGCCGAGAATCCTTCCTCATACTTCATCGAAAGTATTTCGCGCTCACTCGCACGCAGAGCCGGCATATCCAGTATCCGTCCGGATACCTGAGGCACTGCGCCCATATCGCTCACTGCCGCTTCCTGATCCTGATTATCGAACAATGCGACTATCTGCTTTTTCCGGTAATGATTCACGAGAAGATTATGCGCCACCCGCAAGAGATACGTCCCATACGAAGCATTCGTAGCCGCAAAACCGGGAAGATAGACGAGCGCCCGATAAAAGGTTTCTTGTGTCAAATCATCGGCCATATCCTCGTCGAAACTCAGATGCCGCAGGAAATACCGCTTCACCAGAACCTCATACTTCGTATACAGGCGACGGAATTCTCGGGCATCCGACTGAGCCGCCTCGATCAATATCCGGTCTTCCTCACGGGCCGCGAATCGCTCGCGCATCGGGTGAATCAGCTCGTTTTCGATGAAATTCACCACTTCATATCTCCCTTTTCCCTGGGACATCGATATGGCCTCAGTCCCGAACCATCGGCTCACCCACCCGAAAAACCGCGTATCGGATATCCTCCCTCCCGTCCCGAACACTCGCTTGAAATCCGCCCCGAAACGGTCCATCGAACCGGTATCTTCGAGATGAAAAGGCTGTACCGCGATAAAAAACGGAGTATCACCCTTCTCCCTGACGAGAGGAGCGATATGCACCCTCTCCCGATAGAGCTGGCCATTCTTCCGTTGATTCTCAAGATCGGTTACCACCGGACGCACCCGCCTCAAGTCGGCCCAGAGGGAATCATAGAAATTCCTCGTCATATGTCCACCCCACAACCGACCCGGTTTCTTTCCGATCGTCTCAGCGATCGCGTACCCTGTCCGGCGTACCGCTCCCTCATTGGCATACACGGCTATACCTGCCGCATCGGTAATCACGAGCATTCCAAGGGAATGCTCGAGTACTTGGGCCACCGGATGTCTCGCCAATACCGCCTGCATACGAAAGCAAAAATCACATGATACGTTCTCATGATAGCGCAGAATCAGCAGTCCGACACGATTGACAAAGTCGGCAAAAAAAGATCTACTCAACAAAAAAAACTGTCGAGACAGATAGTCCGACAGCTAAGCCAAAAAGGCATATTCTCTTTTTTCCTCACATCCTGGAAACGACGAGCGCCGATACCGTCAGGACGGCCAGGCACACGCCGATACCGACAAGGATATCGCTCCGATGAAACCGGCGACATACCTTGCCGTTACGATCCATCACGCGCGCATTCCAACACCAGAAAGCACCGCCCATCACAAGAAATGCTAGTCCGAAGATAGCACTCGATGCGACCGAGATATCAAACACTTCCATCTCCTCTCTCACGAAAACAACGACCAAAAGAACTTAGAACTCATCGATGAAGGTCAAGGCATTCCCTGTTTGTCCAGCCCGACCCGTCCGGCCGATACGATGGATATAATCCTCATAGGTTTCCGGAACATCGTAGTTGATGACGTGTGTCACGCCCTTGATATCGAGTCCGCGCGCGGCCACATCGGTCGCGACGAGCACTTTGAGCTCATCCTTCTCGAACTGACGCAGGGCACGCTCACGTTGGCTTTGCGATTTGTCTCCGTGCAACGCGTCGGCCTTGAATCCGCGTTCGCGCAAGTTCTTCGACAGACGGTCGGAGCCATGTTTGGTCCGACAGAACACGAGAATCTTCTCGAAGCCTTCCTTGAGAAACAACTCATGAAGCGTTTCGATCTTCTGATCGCGATTCTTGACCACGATGATATCCTGCTCGACATTCTCCGAAGTCGCACGGGACTCGATGCGGATCGTAATCGGATCTTTCAGGAATTTCTTCGCCAGATCGGCGATTTCGCGCGGCAGAGTCGCCGAAAAGAAAAGCGTCTGCCGCGGTTCCTTGAGAAGCGAGAGCAGATATTTCATATCATGGATGAATCCCATATCGAGCATCCGATCGACTTCGTCGAGTACGACCGTACTGAACGGCGAAAGATCAAGATTCTTCCGCTCGACCAGGTCCTTCAGACGACCCGGTGTTCCGATGACGAAGTTCGGATTCTGCTGTAAACGCTTGATCTGAGGATAAATATGCGCCCCGCCGATACAGACGGCCGACTGGATACCAAGTCCACGGGAAAAATCACGGAATTCGACATCGATCTGATTGGCCAGTTCACGGGTCGGCACGATGATCAGAGCTTTCTCGGTCCGGCTATGCAGCACCTTATGCAGGAGCGGAATGAGGAAAGCAGCGGTCTTACCCGTTCCCGTACTGGCCATACCGATCACATCGCGCTTCTCGAGTACGACCGGAATCGCCCCGTCCTGAATCGGCGTCGGATGAATATATCCGCGACGCTCGATATTCGCTTTGATCTTCGGATCGATACGGAAATCCACGAAACGATGCTTCGGATCGAATGATTCGGCCTTGGTCGTCACGATCGCCTTACGGACGAACAGTTCGGGATCGATCCGCGAGGCCTTCTTCCGATTACTCCCGGCTCGGACACCACTCTGATTCCGTCGACCGACATAATTTCTCCCTGATATTTGGCGCAATTCGCTTGAATGACGCTTCTCAAAAGTCTTTCGAAACATATGCTTCTTCTTTTAGTGCTTGGGTACGATTCCTTGATTACAGGATACATACCAGAAATTACTCCTACCCAAGCCCTTTTCGCATCCCCCACCCCATAGGAAAGAAATCAGATAAGATAGCCATTATATCAGAAAACAAAAAACAAGTCAACACCACCAAGGGAACCACCTCTTCGACCATGAACCAGGTCACTTCCGTATCCTGAATACTTGACTCCTTCCAAAAAACTCCGTACAATTTCGGTTTATGTGCACCTGCACATAATTCTTTGTCCGTCCTTTTACAACTAAATTAGGAGAATCCCCTATGCATATGCTCCAGGCTGCTTCCGACAACCCGCATCAACAACACCGTGCCTTCCGTCAGCGAAGAACACCGGTGATCGCTCCGACACGCTCCATCGACTCGAAGCGATACCAGACAGTACTCAAACGGAGTTTGGAACAGATTCTCGACGAGAGTGAAGAAGCCGAATGGAACACATGGGTCACAAGAAATACTTGCCACACCGATATGAACCGACTGATCGTGATGGGTACCGAAAGCATCGGTTTCCGGATACGGGCAGCCGTCATTCTCCTGGTTCCGGATGTCCGCAAGTTCGACCTGCTTGAACGCCCCTCCTGCGACGGATATCGGAATCTCCTCCATATCGTACGCAGCTGGCTCCCTCATGCCGGAAAATTTCCGAAGAAGGAGTCGGAGTTTCTCGGAAAACTACTGCTTCTGAACGCTCACTCGGAACTTGCGCAAGACAAGGATGTGCTCGCGTACACCTGGTGCATTTCCGAAGCACTCAACTGGAAGGTGTCAACCTCTCTCAAAAAGAAACTGGCCGAATTTCTCTCGAACGCGCTTCCGTTCATCGAGCAGGAAGACTCAGCGTTATTCGCTCGGGTAAAACAGGCGCTGCACACCCACGATCACTCATAGCCCGCTAAGCGCTTCTCTCCCCCCCCTACTGAGCACAAATGTGCCCCAACCAAAACCCCTCCCGGATCATCGGAAGGGGTTTTCAATTTTCAGAATTTCTTTTCGATACGCTCATCAAGCCGTTTCAGATTCCGTAAAATGCCCGGCATCAGACGCTCCCGGTACGCCTCCAGACTGACCAAGGGCTCGATCTTCCCCTGTTCGATCAGGAAAAGCGTATCCAGACGCATCTGTTCGATGAATCTCCGGTCGTGCGTCACCAGGATGATGGTCCCGGAAAAATCCTCAAGCGCTTCCTCCATCGCCTCGATAGTTTCAAGATCAAGGTGATTCGTCGGCTCATCGAAGAAAAGCGCATTGGCTCCGGATGCGATGAGAAGAGCCAATGCGACCCGTACCCGCTCACCCGGACTCAAATACTTTACGCGCGTCTCCGCGAGATCGATCGAAAAACGGAACTGATGCAACAGGATACGGAGCTTCTCCTCCGCTTCTTCTCCGAAACGGCGCTCGAAAATCTGGACGGGTGTCTTGGCACGATCGATATCCTCATGCTCCTGCATGAGATTCCCGATGACCAATTCTCCGTTCCGCTCGATCGTCCCGGCAAGTGGTGAGAGTTCTCCCGACAAAGTCCGAAGCAGCGTCGACTTACCGGCTCCATTCAGACCGAAAAATCCGATCCGCTTCCCGGTAGGAACCGAAAAAGTGGCCGGCTCCGACCGGAAGCCGCCCGGATATCCGAACACCAGGTCCGTGACCGATAGTGCCGGTGCCGGCACTTCCGTCTCAGGAAAAGAAAATAGAATCGGGTCATGCACCGCCGGTCGATCGAGCTTGTTCAGGCGTTTCACCCGATTGGCGAGCGTCTTCGCCTGCGTTCCGAGCTTCCGCTCCGAACGATCGCGGTGATACCCCTGTGACATATGGTCGTTATCCGGCATCACCTGCTTGGCCCCGATATCGGCCCATTCACGCTTTTCCTCCGATGATTCGAGTACGCGGGCCTTCTCGGCCTCCTGAGCCCGATACGCCTCAAGATACTTCCGTACCTGATGCGCCTTCATTGCGGCGTATTCGGTCCACCCTCCCGTATACAACGTCGCCTTTCTTGTCAATACGTCAAGCTCAATCACCCGACTCACAACCATATCCAAAAACTGCCGATCATGCGAAGCGATCAAGCACGCGGCCTTCGTCTTTGTCAGATAACGCTCGAGCCACAGAAGAGCCGGCAGATCGAGGTTATTGGTCGGTTCATCGAGCAACAGGAGATCGACACCGCGGAGCAATACCCCGGCTAAAGCTGCCTTACGCCGCTCTCCTCCGGAAAGCTGTTCCAGAAGAGATTCCTCCCGAATATGAGAAAGGGCCAGTCCTTCCAGGATACCTCGCGCGCGCTGACGGAATTGATACCCACCGAGTCGCTCGAACACCTTCTGCCATTCCTCATACTCCGCCAATTTTTCCGACCGATCAAGACACAATCCGAGTCGCTCCATATGCTCTTTCGCTTCACCGATACCGGCCATCCGCTCAAGATACTCGATGAAAGTTTCTTTTCCGGACAATGCGAGCGCCTCCTGAGGCAAATACCCCACCAGGATCCGATTCACCTTGATCATCTCTCCCCGGTCATACGTCTCTTCGCCCGCAATGATCTTGAGAAGTGTCGATTTTCCAACCCCATTTGCTCCGACCAGGGCCATTTTCTGCCCTTCGCCCATGCTAAACGATACACCCTCAAGAATACGGCGCGTCTCATAGCGTTTACGGATATCGCGAAGCGTCAGCATAAGAAAATATACGACACGGAATCAGAATCTCTCCCTCTGAAGTATTCCTCCATCAAAAAAGACCGAATCCCGGTCTTTTCTCTTTCTTCCTTATTATACTACAAATCCGGAAAAGAATCAATACTCATCCGCCTCCAGACCGATTTCCCCGAAACGATGCTCCAAATCGGCCCGCAACTGGGCCAAATCGTCATGCTTGGTCAGAATACCGTCATCCAATTTCTCCGCAATCACTTCCGTTACCAGATCGAGGTACTCGTTCAGATCGGTGACACCCTGCTCATTCGCGCGCCGCTTCACTTCAAAAAAAATATTCTGCTCGAATGAACGATTCGGATCGATATCATATGGCATAAGACATATTCCTACCGGATTATTCGATTTTATCGAATCAGGCACCTGGCGACACCCGCTCCCCGGAAGATGATTCTCTCCTCCGAAGATAGTTCTCACTCCTTTCTAACACTTTTCGGGCATTCGCGAAAGTCACTTTTCCGAGAGCTTCCGAAAACGGAAGCCATAGCCACTCCCGATGCTCATGTGAAAGCTGCACTTCAGTTTCATACGTTCTTGCCGGATAAAAAAAGGCCCGTTTGAAAATCCACGTACCGCGTTTTTCACGTTCCCGACGAATTTTCTCGCTCCCATGCGCCACGTAGAAAAAACGATTCTCCGTCCGAAAAGGATAGACTTCCATGTCCTTCACCCCGGTTTCCTCCTCCACCTCCCGGCGCAGAGTCTGTTCTTCCGTTTCTCCTTCTTCGACATGCCCGCGAGGAAATTCATAGTGTCCGCTCGGATACCGGAGCAACAAATATTCCCGACCCGCCTGGGTTTCCCGGAACAATACCGCCCCCACTGATTTTTCCCAAATCACCGGCGCACCGATCCAACGAAGAAAAAGATAAAGCGGCCTGAAAACCGGAAGCTTCATATAATACTCAAGACATTCTTTAAAACGCGAACCTTACTCCGAAAACCGGATAAATCCGAGGGCTTCACGTCAACCCTCTCTTAGGGTACACTGAAACACTGTCCCTGACAAAGTCCATTTTTCTGATTTTCCCCTATGCCCGTTCGACTCGCTCTGTCCTCTCCGATTCTCCTGCGAATTCTCAAGGAATCCGGCTGGCTGGCCTCTCTTTTGATCATCGGAACGCTTCTCGGAGGCAGCGCCATCTTTCTGGTCGGTCTTCCGTCTCTCGACCATATCCGCGATCTTCCGCATGATCGCACCTCCATCCTCTATGATCGGACCGGCACACAAGAACTCTACCGCCTCTACGGAGAAGAGAATCGAATCATCCTTCCGCACGAAAAGATTCCTGATGTTGTCCGACATGCCACTCTCGCCGCCGAAGATCGGAACTTTTTCGTCCACCCGGGCATCGATACGCCATCCCTCTTTCGTGCTCTCGTCAAGAACCTCCGATCCGGGAGCATACGCCAAGGAGGATCGACCATCACCCAGCAGGTGGCCCGAGCACTCTACCTCACCCGAGAAAAAACCTTTTCCCGCAAACTCAAGGAAATCATCCTCGCACTCAAGATCGAGCAGACCCTCAGCAAGGATGAAATCCTTGACCTCTACCTGAATACCGTCCCCTACGGAGCCAATGCCTACGGAATCGAAACGGCTGCCAATACCTATTTCAACAAATCGGCATACGATCTGACCATCGAAGAGGCTGCTCTTCTTGCCGCCCTTCCTTCCGCTCCGTCAGCACTCTCACCCTACGGCGAAGGAAAAGACGATCTCATCCGACGGAAACGACACATACTCATCGCCATGCACGATCTCGGATTCATCTCGACCGACACCTTCAAACAGGCTGATGCCGTCGACCTCCTGGAGCAGATACGCCCAAAACGGGAACCGATACGAGCGCCTCATTTCGTCTTCTTCATCATCGACGAACTCAAAAAGACTTATGATGAAGAGACGCTCCGCACCGCCGGATTCCGCGTCATCACCTCACTCGACCTCCGTCTCCAGACGAATGCCGAACAGGCGGTTACGGAGGGTGCCAGACGAAATGCTCCGCGCCACGCGAACAATGCCGCCCTCGTAGCCACCGATCCACAAAGCGGGGAAATTCTTGCCATGGTCGGCTCAAAAGACTATTTCGACGACAGGATAGATGGCAATGTCAATGTCACACAAAGCGCACGACAGCCAGGATCGTCCTTCAAGCCGTTCACCTATGCCACTGCCTTCAGCAAAGGCTATGAACCGGAAACAAAAATCTACGACATGCCCATCGATTTCGGACCCGATGGTTCGGGCGCAAACTATATTCCCCGAAACTACGACGGAAAATTCCACGGGCTCCTCACTATGCGTCAGGCACTCGCCATGTCGCTCAATGTCCCGGCGGTCGAAACCCTCGCGCTTGCCGGTATCGATGCGACCATCGATACCGCTACCCGGCTCGGCATCACTACCCTCACCGAACCGAAACGTTACGGACTTTCCCTGACTCTCGGAGGAGCGGAAGTCCGACCGATCGATATGGCACGAGCCTTCGGCGTCTTCGGCCAAGAAGGTATCGCTCACGATATGCTCCCGATCCGTTCCATCACCGATTCCCAAGGACAATACATCTTCGAAGCCTCACCGTCGGAAGGCAAACGTGTCTTGGATACCGAAGTCGCGCGTAAGATCAACTCTATTCTCTCGGACAATGCCGCTCGAACACCGATCTTCGGACCCAGAAGCCCTCTCGCGTTCCCCCCCGGCAAAGCCGTCGCCGCCAAGACTGGAACCTCGCAGGACTTCAATGATGCCTGGACCGTCGGATACACTCCCTCGATCGCTGTCGCCGTCTGGGTCGGAAACAATGACCACTCTCCGATGGCTGCCGGTTCGGACGGCATCTTCGTCGCCGCTCCCATTTGGCGTTCTTTTATCGATGCCTCCGGATTCGGTAACCCCGAATCGTCCTTCGCTGCCTACACACCGACAATCTCCGTGAGCCCCCTTCCGGTCCGTCCACCAGGAATCACTCTCGCTTCGATCGAAAAGAAAACCGTGTACCTCGACAAAAAGACTGGGCGCGAAATCCCGGAAGGCGAGGTGAAAAAAATGAAAAAGAAACGATATCAAAAGATCGAATCCGATCCGTTTGCAGGGAACGCTCCCTGAACCAACTGCGCATTCCGGCCGTATCAGCACTCTGATTCATTCTTTCCGCAGAGCCTCCATCGGCGAAAGGCGTGAGGCGCGATAGGCGGGAGCCAATCCGAAAACAATACCGACCAAACCGGCGAATCCGACGCCGAGCAGGAATGAACGAAGAGTGAACTCGAGCTTCAGTCCGTATCCGAGCTGTCCGGACAAAAAGGTCAGTCCCCACGTGACGATCACCCCGAGCAATATACCGATGAGGCCACCGAGTATCGTGATAATGAGAGCCTCGAAGAGGAATTGCCAAAGAACACTCCTTGAAGAGGCTCCGACAGCCTTCCGAAGTCCGATTTCACTCGTCCGTTCCGCCACGGAGACATACATGACGTTCATGATACCCACTCCCCCGACGACGAGCGAGATCGAGGTGAGGAACATCAGGAGAAGGCTCATTGCTCCCAATATGGAAGATACGGTTTCCTGTGCCTCGCGGGCCGATGTCACGACGAAATCGTCCCGATCGGGATCCGTGATATCATGCCGCCGCCTAAGCGTTTCACGGATGAGTGCTACCGTCTCATCTTCGCGCGAAACATCGCTCATTTTCGAGGTGAAAAAAGCGATATGATTGGCACCGAGAATCTTCTTTTGCAAGGTCCGCACCGGCACATAGGTCATTTCATCGAAATTCAGGAAGGCGACCGATCCGCGGCGAGCCAAAACACCGATCACCTTGTATCCCTGCCCCTTGATCCGAATCGTCTCTCCTATCGCCACACTCTCCTTTCCGAACAACGCATCCTTGATATCGGCACCGAGCACGACTACCTGGGCCAATCCGTCGTCTTCATCCACCGAGTAAAAACGCCCCGACTCAAGCTTGAGATTCGGATCGACGATCGGAGCAGTGGCGGAAGCACCGAAAAGAAGGATGCGCTTGTGTACTCCCCGATAACTCGCCCGCTCCTGACCGATATTTCCGGCATACACCTCCGCAATATTCGGCAGACGACGAACCGCCTCCGCATCATCGATCTTGAGAGTCGTGATCGTCAATTTCGCTATCGCCTGACCCGAAGGAGAATTACCAGCACCCGGAACTTGCGTCTCTACCTGAATAAAATCCGAACCGAAACTTGCCACCTGGCCAAGGATAAATCCCCGTACCCCATCCCCGAAGGACATGATGACGATGATGGAAAAAACCCCGATCACTACCCCGAGCAGAGCGAGCAGTGTCCGTGCCTTATGGGAAAGAATCGTCCGCAAAGCGAAAAGAAACGATTGGGCGTGACGCGAGAAAAATCGAAAGGTCATACGAGGAAATCAAGAAACGGAAGACAGACTTTCCGACGGCGTTTCGTTATCTGATACGCTTCCCTTTGCACGCCATTTCGGAAGAAGTGTACGGGAAACGATACGAACTCCCACCAATAAGGAGACCAGGGAAAAAGAAATGATATACATGGCGCGCACCCATGTCTCCCCTGAATCGGAACCGGCCATGAAACCATGTGCGATGAACGTCACATAAGCGAAAAAACTCACATAATGCGTTCTTCTCCAAACCCGCTGCGAAATCTTAGCCCGGAATTCGGAAGTAAGCAGAAGAATGATCATGAAGTACAGACCGGCGATACCGAACGCGACCGCCAATCCCATATCGAATCCGAGTGCCGAGGGAAAATCGCGCTTCAGTGCGCCAGGAACGACCGCCTCAATGAAACGAATATTCAAAAAATCATCGAAGAAGAAACTTCCGGCATGAAGCAGAACAGCACCAAGGGCCACCCAGGAAAGCGTTCGATGCAATTCATACGATACCGATCCGGAAATCACCTTTTGGAACGCACGCGAACTCATCACCAGTCCATATACCACGCCGAGCGTCAGCAGAACGAAGGCGAGAAGACCGGTTGCCCGACCGAAATACCAAGGCCACTGGTCCTTATTTCCTAATATTCCGACATCTGGACGAACCAGATCGGAGAGCCGTGAACTACGCGGATCTACGGGATTCGTGCCGCTGACCACTTCTTCACCATCACCGACACCGTCGCCGTCCGTATCGAAAACGGCTGGGTCGGTATGATAGACGGTCGATTCGCTCTCATCGGTCAAGTTATCCAGATCGGTATCCAAAATAGCTGCCGAGCTCAACTGAGGCCAAAAAAACACCGTCCCTCCACATACAAACACGACGGAAAAGATCATGAAGAAAAAGTATCGTTTTCCCATAAGTACGGTTTTATGAATTCATTCGCTTCCATTGTACCATCTTTCAGAAGAAAGAAGGCCGGGAGCCGATTCTCTTTCGCGAAAACCTTTCCTCGTTCCCTTCCGAGAATACACAGCGTTTTCGCCATGATATCGGCACGCACCGGTGAAGGATCGACTATCGTCACGGTCAGGATATCACCGGAAACACTTCTGTTCTCCTCCGGATGCACGAGATGCGACTTTTCCACTCCGCCTTGCTGCCAACGTCGCCGATTGACACCCGAAGTCGCGACCGCTCGATCGGAGAGCAGGAGTGTCCCAGCGCTCCGGTCTTCCTGAAACAGGTCCTCGATATCGATGGCAAAATACGGGATATGACCTATCCGATTCCCGCCGGAAAGATACATGTCGCCACCGGCATCCACGATGAAATTCCGATACTGTTCCGACAACATCCGAGCGACCCGGTCGACGATATACCCTTTTCCGATACCGCCGAGATCGATACGGCAATCAGACGGTTTCGAGATAGTCCGAGAAGAGCGGTCAACCTGAATATCGGAAAAATCATATTGTCGGACGGTTCCCCCTTCGCCTGGCACTCCGAAGCCTTCCGTACCGAAACTCGAACGATATCCTTCCCGTTCAAGGATGGGAAGTATGGTCGGATCGAATACCCCGTCTGTTTCCATGAAATACTCCTGACAAAGCAGGATCATTTCCAACAAATCATCGGACACCCGGCAAACCGACGATCGATTCAAAGCCGAAAGCTCGCTCTCTTCCCGGAACCGGCTGAAGCGGGACTCGAAATCCCGAAACATTCGGAATGCCCGATCCAGATCGGCCTCCATCGACTCCGCATCACGCGTTTCCGAAAAGACCTGGATAAAAACATCCGTCCGCATGATCTCTCCCTTCACTTCCCGCTCCTGTTGTTTCCAGGCCATACGCGACATGAGATCCGATCGGGAGCTTTTATTCCACCTCTTTTGAGACTACCGCGGCGAAAGAATCCAGAATACCATCCTTATCCCGATCTTCTCCGTCATCGAAAACAAGGAAGTCGTCTTCGCCCGGGTATGCGTCTACGGCATTCGGAACCGCGTCCTCATCGTCATCGGTGAAGTATTCCGATTCAGAAACAGTCGGATGCGGATCAAGCCCATCTACCAATAAATCCCCATCCGTATCGACTCTGAATTTCTCATCCAGCACGGTCACGGTCTTCTGAACGAGCCGATACGTCGTAATGACGGTCTCTTTTGACCGGACTGACCGAGAAGCGCCTGAATCCTTCCTATCATCATCGTCATCTTCTTCATCATCGTCATCTTCTTCATCGTCCTCCTCATCTTCCTCTTCATCCTCATCCGCAAACACGACTCGAGGAAAAAGCATTCCCGAAGCAGTATCCGGCATATTCGTTGCTTGATACCAGAAGGCTAGAAATGTCACGACGAATACCCCGGAGAGAGAGATCATGAGGAAAGGAGATCGGAAAATCATACTGCCTGATCTTAAGATGTTTT
>JAYRFE010000081.1:0-5215 GCA_041908545.1 Candidatus Moraniibacteriota bacterium | reverse complement strand
TTGATCTTGACCAACCGCTGCACCGGAGAAAGCTTCAGGACCTGCTTATAACATTCCTTGGCATCCTGAATACTTCCCCGTTCCATATAGAAATCCCCCAGGGCCTCATACGCGGTGTAGTCCTTCGGATTGGTCGCTATCCGAGCAATAAGTTCTTCCTCGGCCGGACGTTCCGCCGCTTTCCGTTTTAACCTATCCGGTCGTACCGCCTGTTCACTCACCATCGGCTTCAAAGGAATGAAGGCTTTTTCATGTGCCTCCTCCCTTGAACGGCGGCGGATCGGGGTCGTTATATTGAAACCCGACGGTTTCTCCTCAGGAACCACGGGTTGAATATCCGGGATCTTCTGAGGAAGTTCTCGTGATATATCCTTCTCTGACTCCGGTCGTACCGTTTCTTCTTCTATTGCCACACCACCCTCCTCTCTCGGGTACGCATGTTGTTGCTCCGCTCGACGAAACCCCTCCGATTGGGACAAATCCCTCCCCTGGACCTCCTGAGCGGCGATCTCGAATTCCTGCTGTCGCATATCGGATAATTTCCGTTTTTCCTTGACCGACTGCAGGAATTCATGAATCCCATTGTATACACGAAGCGAGAGCAGCTTGGAACGCTGCGCTATTTTCTCTATGACCCGCAAGGAAAAAATCCTCGCGCGAAGACGAAGAGCTCCACCGCGCACGTCACCATTCGCTTCAACCCGTTCTGCCACTTCAGGATCGGAACCGCGAAGAGACAGGTACCAGACGATGAAGACGAAACAGATGACGACAACTATTGGCGGAACGATGAGATGCCACATGGAATCAGACAGAAACGGTTATAGATAAGATATATAGACACTTTCCTCTCCCGACACGCCGACCACTAGATCTCATATCGAACAAAGCTTCCTATCTGGATATTCTCGCCTATCTTGTGAATCTTTTCCGTAATCATATCTCCGACGGTCTTCTCCTGATCTTTCACGAACGCCTGGGAGAGAAGGGCTGATTCCTCACGGAATTTCTTCTCCTTACCGGCAAGAATTTTGGTGACAAGCTCCTCCGGCTTCCCTTCGGTCTTCAGTTGCTCCCGCCAAATCTCATGCTCATGAGCGACGACATCATCCGCCACTTCTTCCGGCCGAATACATGTCGGGGCAAGCGCGGCGATATGCATGGCAAGATCATGCGCAAGCGACTGGAATTCATCATTCCGAGCGACAAAATCCGTTTCACAATACAGTTTCAAAAGAACGCCAACACGCCCATTTCCGTGCACATAAGATACCACGACGCCCTCGTGCGTTTCGCGTTCCCCCTTTTTGAGCGCCTTATCCTGACCCCGCTTCCGAAGAATATCGATCGCTTTCGATTCGTCCCCCTTCGCTTCTTCAAGCGCCTTCTTGACATCAACGATACCGGCACCGGTCCGCTCACGCAGACTTTTAATCATCTCAATCTGACTCATATGGTATGATTCTTTTTTTGATATTTTAACACCAGACAAAGGAACCGGCTACTACTTCCCTCCCTTGGCCCGAAGCACTTCCTTACCGATAGCACCTAAAAGGACACGAAGCGATGAAACTGCATCGTCATTACCCGGAATAGGATAATCGACGAAGGATGGGTCAGCATTCGAATCGACGATACCGACGATCGGAACCTGCATCTTGCGTGCTTCGTGCAGCACGATGTCCGCTTCGCGCGTATCTGCGATCACGATCGCTCCCGGAATCATCTCCATGCGCTTGATGCCACCCATGCGCTTCTCGAGTCGTTCGATTTCCTCCGATTTTTTCGCCTGCTCGAATTTCGTATACTTCTTGAATTCTCCGCGCGCCATTTTCTCCTCCGCCTCATACAGATACTTCGCGCGGCTCTTGATATGAGAAAAATTGGTCAGAGTGCCTCCAAGCCAACGATCGATGACATACGGCATACCGATACGCTCAGCAAGCGAACGAACCGTATCATGCGTCTGCTTCTTGATACCGACGAACAATACCGGCTTACCGCTTTTCACGACCTCGGTCAAAAAAGCTGACGCCACACCCAATTTCGCAACCGTCTGCTCGAGATCGAGGATATTGATATTCTTCCGGGTCGTGAAGATATATTCATCCATCTTCGGATGACGGCGAGATTTCAGATGGCCAAAATGCACACCCGCCTTCAACAGACTCTCGAGAGTGATATCGAGCGTGCTGAAATCAAAATCAGCGAAATACGCGACCTCATGGGCCGATTGTCCCTGAGAAACTCCTGTCGGCACGGTTTTTTCGGCCGTTTCCGGCACGGTAACGGTTTCTGTCATACACCTTTTTCCTTATTAATTACTTCCGTTTCCCTGATATAGCGACCGGCTGACGCCCTCCGTCCTCCATTGCGGATTCCGAATAATGAGCGAGGAATAAGCCTTTAGTCTCAAGAAACGTGCTGATATCACCGCTTATTACGCGGGAAAACATCGCCCGAAGTATAGCAGATCGACGCCCCTTGTCAATTCTTTCCTCTTCTGCTAGGATGTTTGCACGCTCCTTTGAGTTCGTGTTTTTTTGTTACCAATCATAAATCATGTTATGAAAACCGGCATTCACCCAACCTATCACGAAAAAGCAACTATTACCTGCGCTTGCGGCGCCGTTTTCACGACTGGATCGGTACTCGCAGCCACTTCGATCGATATCTGCTCACAGTGCCACCCCTTCTACACCGGCAAAAAGAAATTCATCGATGTCACCGGACGCGTTGAACGCTTTAAGAAACTTGCTGAATTGTCCCAGGCCAAGGCTGCCATCGCCCTGCAACCGAAGAAGACTCGGGCTCCGAAGAAAAGCACCTCTAAAGAAAAGGACGCGAAATAGTTTCCCGATAGATACTCGCACGGGATGGGCGAGATAACTCTGGTGTTATCTCAATTTCCCGAAAACGATTTTCCTCGGGACTTTTCAATGAATCGCATCGAAACCCTGAGAAAATCAGGGTTTTTCCTTTTTCCAGGCCATGCTATAGTCCTCTCAGGGGAAATTATACGATTCTATGAACATCCATGTCCTCATCTCCGATATTGAAGCCGAGTATGCCTCACTCGAGGCCAGTTTGAATACGCCTGAAATTACCGCCGATCCAAAACAACTGATGATACTTGGACGCAGAAAAGCCGAACTCGATATGCTCATGACTCCTATCAATGAGCTCAAAGACCTCGAAAAGAATATGCGCGGCAACGCGGAAATCACCCAGGACGCCGAGTCCGACCCCGAACTCAAAAACCTTGCATTCGAGGAAAATACCTTGCTTGCCCAGAAGAAAGACGAACTCGAGAAACACCTCCATCATCTGCTCCTGCCGAAAGACCCGAATGACGGGAAAGATATCATCGTCGAAATACGTGCCGGTGCCGGCGGAGACGAATCGAGTCTTTTCGCAACGGAACTCTTCCGCATGTATGCCCGTTACGCCGAACGACTCGGATGGAAAACGACACTGCTTCATTCCAACCAGACGGAGGTCGGAGGTTTCAAGGAGGCGGTCTTCGAAATCACCCGGGGTCAAAGCGAATACCCCGTCTACTCCAAACTCAAATACGAATCCGGCGTCCATCGGGTCCAGCGCGTTCCGGAAACCGAAAAAATCGGCCGTATCCATACGTCAACCGCGACCGTGGCCGTGCTTCCTCAGGCAGAGGAAGTCGATATCAATATCAATCCCGGCGATATCCGCGTCGATACGTTTTGTTCTTCCGGTCCGGGCGGGCAATCAGTCAATACGACCTACAGCGCCGTCCGTCTTACCCATATCCCGACAGGACTGGTCGTTTCCTGTCAAGATGAAAAGTCCCAGATAAAGAACAAGGAAAAGGCCATGAAGGTTCTCCGATCCCGTCTCTTTCAACTTGAAGAAGAAAGACGGGACAAAGAGCTCGGGGACGCCAGAAGAAGTCAGATCGGTACCGGAGACCGGAGCGAGAAAATCCGTACCTACAATTACCCGCAGGACCGAATCACGGACCACCGAATCAAACTTTCTCT
Organism: Candidatus Moraniibacteriota bacterium; assembly: GCA_041908545.1. GTDB lineage: Bacteria > Patescibacteriota > Minisyncoccia > Moranbacterales > UBA1568 > JAGOSP01. The sequence continues at coordinate 1,196 of JAYRFE010000081.1, read as the reverse complement.
CAGCAATGTCCCTTCGGTTCTCGCAGGAAACATCGACCCCATCATCAAAGCCCTCGAGGAGGAAGATATGCGACTCAAATTGGAAGCCGCCGAAAAACGCACGCTCTCATGAGATATTCGGTCCGAGAAATAATCTCCCAGCATCTCTCCTCCCTCCCTCCCGAGGATTTTTTCTTACTCCTCTCTTTCGTCTCACGAAAACCGAAGGAATACCTCGTCGCGCATCCCGAACACATCATGTCGAAAACCGCCTATCAGAAACTGCTCACCCTCATACGAAGACGGATCGACCATGAGCCGGTCGCGTTCATCACCGGACACAGAGAATTCTACGGGTTCGATTTTCTCGTAAATCGATCGACACTTATCCCGCGACCGGAAACGGAAATCCTGGTCGAGTCGACTATTGAAAATATCTCCAAACACATATCGGATCACGCTTCTCTGAAACGCACACAGAAACAATCCTTCACGATCATCGATGTCGGTACCGGTAGCGGTAATATCATCCTCTCGATACTCAAGACACTGGAAAAGAAGATTACTCTTCCGAAACTCTCCTGCTTCGGACTCGATATCTCGAACGAAGCGATCACCCTCGCAAAGAAAAACGCGCGCGCGCTCAGACCACTCACGCGAACCCGATTCATCCAAAGCGATTTACTCCAAGCGCTTCCCGCTCGGACATTTCACCACAGCAAACACGTATACATACTTGCCAATCTTCCTTATCTTTCCGAAGAAATCTACCAGGCGTGCCCGACTGATGTGAAAAATTACGAACCGGCATCCGCCCTCACAAGCGCAGAACTCGGATGCGCCCACATCGAAAAGCTTCTCCGAGAAATACATTCCATCCATTCGGTATTTCCGGAACTCCCGATTGATATATGGCTTGAGATAAGCCCGGAACAGAAAGGGCTTCTTGCAAAAAAAATACGCTCCCTGCTTCCGGAATCGCGATTCGAATTCCGAAAAGACTGGTCTGGGAGATACCGGTTCACCCTTATCACGCTCCATGCATGATACCAAGGACCAAGAGGTTCCTCCCATGAACGACAAAATCCCCTCGTCGAAACGATGGGATTTTGTTTTTCTTTTGGTATTGAATGCACAAAGACTACTGGCGCTTCTTCGCGGTCTTCTTTACTGCCTTCTTTACCGCCTTCTTCACGGTCTTCTTTACGGCCTTCTTT
>JAYRFE010000080.1:0-3393 GCA_041908545.1 Candidatus Moraniibacteriota bacterium | reverse complement strand
TCGAGAATCTTTTAAAGACGAGCCAAAGCTACCGTTTCCCCGCTGAAGAACAAGGCGGCCTCAAGCGCTCCGATGAGTTGTTTCTTCTCCAAAATGCATGAAATATTATTTGTCTGTAAAAATCCGTTTGCATGTCGTCGGATCATCCACCGCATCACCCCGACCCTTCGGCCTATTCCGGATGCGCTCCCTTCGGCACGTCTTCAATCCGACGAAGACGGATACCTGGAGAGAGATGGTCTTGTTCGGCGATTAGGAAACACTGTTTGATCAATTCGAGCAGAGCGAGAAACGAGATGATGATATCGGTCTTGCTCTTCGCGGATCCGGAAAATTCCGCAAATGACGTCTCAAGGCGTTCTGTCACATGATTCTGCAAATGGACGATCCTTTCTTCGAGTGAAACGATCTGCTCGACGATTTTCTCAGGTATTTCCTCGTATGCCGGGATATCTCCCAGAAGCGAACGGAAATGCCGAGCCAGATCATCTGCTGAAAGCCCTTTCGGCGGATAAAAAACGACCTGCGATTCCGGAAAACTTTCTCGGGCGTACGCTTCATTCCGAATCCCGAACCATGTTCCCAGCGTCATCGCCGCATCACGGAACAACCGATACTGGCGCAGTCGCCACTCGAGATCATCCACCGACTCTTCCTCCTCCTCCGTGAAAACCAACACGGGCAAGAGAGCCCGCGACTTGATCAAGAGCAGTCGGGAAGCGACCGAGAGAAATGCGGCAAGATTCTCCAACGTGACATTCCTTTCCGCGGCAAGGTATTCAAGGTACTGGTCGGCGATCTGTGCCAAACTCACCGTCGTAATATCGAGCTTTTCCCGCTCGATAAGTGACAATAGCAGATCCAGCGGCCCCTCGAAATGCTCCAGCCGAAAATGATACCCCATAGATCAAGACATTCATAAAGGAGCACGGTGTCTGGGACGCCCCTTTCTCCCATCCGATCCCGACGAACCGGTCATCGGTCAGAATAGCATTTTCCCTGGAACCGAGAAAGGCTCATGCTTTCTAGCCGCGCAGCTGTAATTTCTGTCTCCGCTCGAATTCGCTCTCCGTATCCCTGAGCTCGAAGATATGAAACAACGCGAAGAAAAGGATGATCACGATCGCACAAAACACCGAAGGCAGACCGAAGAAAGCCAGAAGTCCGACGGAAATAACCGCCCCAAGCATATTGGCAGCCGGACGTGCCATACGGAAGAAAGCGATGATCTGAGTGTCATCACCGTCGATCTGCTTATAAAAATACGAATCGCGAAGCACCTCGATCGCCGCTACCCCGATACGCGAAATGAACAGTATGCCCGCCCAGACGAACAATACCTTTCCGGAGTAGAGAATGACGCCGATAGTCGCCGAAATGGTCAGGAGGAATGAAAGAGCCAACATTTCCTTTTCTCCGAACCGCTTATCCGCCAACACTCCGACCGGATATTGAAGGAAGACGAATGGCAGGAGCATGATCGTGAATATCAGGCCGATCTCCTTCCAGGAGAAACCGATATTCTGAAGATGAAGTGCCATGTAGATGATCATGATGGAATAGAAGAACTCGAGCGCGAATGACACGACGAAGATATGCCGGAGGGATGAACGATGCATCACTTCTCGCAGCGTCTGGAAGAAACGCATTTCCGGATGATGTATGATCCGGTGCTCGAACCGGAAAAGCAGGACCGCCAGAAGCAATGATGCCATATAGCCGACGAATACGATAATGAAGATCGCCGAGTGTCCGAAACGCGAAAGAATTTGGGTTGAAAGATACGGGGCGAGCAGAAAGCCGATATTCATGACCATGAGATGGAAGCCGCGTATCCTTCCGGAAAGCTTATCTTCAGAATAATTCTCAAGCAGGATATCGAGCGCCACCCAGACGGTATTGGAGAACGCGAGATAGAGGATGCCGAAAAACAGTCCGGCGATACCGGGAGAGACATTCGGCAGCATACCGATCGCCAGAAGGGAAAATCCGAGGCAGAAGATCAGATAGCGGACCCGACCGATCTGACGAATGAAGGAATCGAGCGAGAGCAGCAGCCCGAGATGGATACCGAAAACGATGAAATACACGATCCCGACCAATTGCTCTCCGACGATACCCGCGAAATAACTCGAGAGGGTATAGATGACGAAGGCATCGATGAAACCCAGCAAAAAAGAGAGCAAGGAAATGCTCGATGTCTTCTTCTTATTATATCGTTCTTTGTGTTCGGAAATGGAAACCATGTTTTTTCTCATTGTATCGTGAGAACCTCCCTTCCTACAAGTAGCAGGATCTCGTCAACCTCACTTCAGACATCCCTGTTTCAACCCTCGCGCCATCGCCTCAGCAGCATCCTTGAAACACAATTTATTTTCCGATTTGATACGTTTCACCACCGCACAAGTCGAAGCATGAAATAACTTCGAATTCCGGCTCGCGACGAAAGCGCAGGTCCCCTGAACCGGATTCGCGGTATCGTTCAATCTCTCCCCGATACGCTGACCCGACTCCCCGGAGACCCGCACGGACTCATCCGCGACACCCTCGGTCTTTTCCGGTGCAAGCTCGATACGGAGCGGTTCCCGACTCTTCGACATCCCGGAAATGAATCCGGCCTCAAATCCCAGAGCACCGACCGTCAATACCCCGAAGAAGAGTACGAGAGAATCCCGGTGTTTCCTGAGCCACTTCCGCGAATTCCTAAGAAGTCCTTCCATGAAAGAATCCTGATCCATATATCACCTCGGATATTGACAGTCTCGCAAAGCATGTTATACTCTTTCAGTATACCGTACAGGTGATAAATACGTAATATCTGAAACTATGGCACACAGAAAAGCCGGCGGTTCGACCGACCTTGGCCGTGACTCGATTTCCAAGCGTCTCGGCGTCAAGATCTTCGGCGATCAACAGGCGGAAACCGGCAATATCATTCTTCGCCAGCGTGGCACGAAGTTCCATCCGGGTAAGGGAGTCGCCCGCGCCTGCGACGACACCCTCTTCGCCATGATTTCGGGCAAGGTGCACTTCCAGGTGAAAAAAGTGACCAGCTTCACCGGACGCCTCGTCAAACGAACCTTCGTCCATGTCATCGCCCAGGACGGCAAATAAGCCGACTCCGAATAACGGAACTATCGACAGAAAAAACCCCTGCCTTGACAGGGGTTTTGCTTTTTTCGCGGACCGGGGAAAATGATCAGGCGACGATCGTATCCATCGGATTGACCCGCCGGCGACCACGGCCACGGCCTTTGGGAATGAATTTCACTCCGTTCCTCCTCTCCTCCCGCTTTTTCGGCTTCGCTTCGATGCCGGAAATTGAAAGACCCGGCTCTTCATTGGGACGCCGCCGACTGCCGGCAGTCCGCCGGCGATTGTGACTCGAACTAC
>JAYRFE010000079.1:0-5766 GCA_041908545.1 Candidatus Moraniibacteriota bacterium | reverse complement strand
GTTCTCGGTTCCCGACTGATCGATCCGAAAGGTATGCCAAAATATAAGATCCTGCACAACAAGATCAGTAATTTGCTCGTCTGGTATTTCTACGGACTCTACGTAACCGACAGTCAGTCAGGATTCCGGGCCTACTCACGACACGCCGCCGAAGTCATCAACACGAGCACGGATCGATACGAATACGACAGCGAGGTCATTCGCGAGATCTATCGCTATAGGCTACGATATACGGAGGTCCCTATCGCCGTCAGATACACCGACTACTCCACGGGGAAACTTCACAAACAGAATCTGTGGAACGGTATCAAGACTCTCTATCGAATGATCTGGCGCATCATCCACTAAAAAAACGACTATGGAACTCAAGCTCTACCAAATTGTCATCGGGGTCATCGCCATCTTCATGATCCATCAGGGAGGGAAGGACTATTTCCGAGGAGGAAACAATCAGACCTTCATCAAGTTCTTCGTTCGAGTCGTCGTCTGGGGCGGAATGACTGCCATCGTCATCTTCCCAAATCTTACCAATCTTACCGCTGAAATCATCGGCATCCAGGACAATGTCAACGCCGCGGTTCTTGCCGGATTCATTCTCGTCTTCCTGATGATCTTCAAGCTCCTCTCGGCCATCGAACGCCTCGAACAACAGATTTCAATCCTGACCAGGAAAGATGCCCTCTCGGAAATCGAGAAACCACATAAAAGAAACACCGAATGAACCACCGTCTTATCGCATGGATTTTCCGAGCGAATATTCTCTTTTTCATTCTCCTCATACCCATTCTTTTCGGACTTCCATTCCCCGATGATTTTCGATTCTTCCGAATCGGTATCTCGACAATACTCCTGATCATCATTTTCATCCTTCCCTCTCTCAATACCGCAGCGCTCCTCCCGAGAATCTTCAGGATCACCTTCGATACGGTAGAGTTCCTCGCTATCAGCACCGTTCTTTCGCTCCTTCTCATACCGTTCATGCTGTGCGCGGAGGCAGATATCCTCAATATCCTTTCCCGAAAACTTCCACTCGTGAATTCTCTCATTTCCTTCATCCTCTTCCTTTTCCTTCATCGAAAATACCGGCCTATCCATCAGGATACGCCTCCGACAGACACAGATGCCGTTTCCTATCCTTTCCGAAACGCACTCGGAGTATCACTCGCCATCCTGACGGGAGCCATCATCAGTATCGTCACCGCTTATTATCCGCTTCCCGACCTTGATCCTTACTACTGGGTAGCCGTTTTTCAAGACCAATTCACTAAAGGGGTCATCTCTTCACTCTCGTCATACCGACCTCTTTTCTCGTCCCTTACGTACCTGTTCACCCAATCAGCCGGCATCGACCTCTACGCTTTCTTCAAATACCTCATCCCATTCTTTGCGCTTACCCCGCTTGTGCCTGCGATACTCATCGCTCGTCGATTTCCAGGATTCATCCAACAGCTCATCATCTTCCTCATTCCACTCGTCAACGCCTCCTTCTTCCTCTATACGACACTCCCGATCCCACAATCGATATTCAACTCACTCCTCATCATATCGATATTCTTTGCGATCCATTCCCTTCTTTCTGGAAAAAAGTTTTATTTCCACGTCACCGGAATCATTCTTTTCCTCGGATTTTTTTTCCATGAAATGGCAACCCTCCCTTTCATAGCCTGGCTTCTCGCGCTCTTCATCACGGAAAGAAATTCTTTTGTCCGATTCGCGCGACACAATAAACTCACGACCGGACTCATCCTGGCGCTTGGCCTTTTCAACTTCCCTCTCCTCTCCCCGCTCTTCGATTTTGCCGCCGTCTGGAGCACCAAAATCTTCACGCTCGTCATACATTCACAGACAAATTTCCTATTTCCGGCCCAGTACACGAACATTGATGGCAACAGTGTCGGCTGGGAAGGGTTCTTCGGTATCACGCAGTATTACACTTATTACTTCGGACCGGCTTCCGCACTCATCCTCCTCTTCCTCGTGTTCCGCCGCACCATCATCCGTTCCTGGATCAAAAAACAGGAGGTCATTTTTCTCCTCCTCTCTCTCCTGCTTTTCCTCCTCATCAGCGATGTCTTCCCACGATTTTTCAGTATCGCACTGCTCCCCGAGCGCGCTCTCGGATTCGTCAGCCTCTTCCTTCTCGCCTTCACCCCATTCCTCCTTTTCGAGCTCCGCGACCAATCAACGACATCCCGATACCGTTTCATTCCGCATATTCTCCTGATCACCCTCTTCATCAATCTCGGCGGCGCGCTGTATATCAACAGTCAGAAGACATACCTCATCACACCGGCCCAAATCAGATCCGCGGAGTGGATCCAAGCGAATCTGCCACAAAAACATATCATTTTTTCAAACGATCATCATCGCCTTTTGACATTTTATGCCAATGCGAACGTAGTCGAAATCAAAGATTCCCTGTTTTATTCCGATACACATATTCCCGAAAAACAGCTCTTCGAACAAGCCCCAAAAGAAGATGATCACTCAAATGCTATCCGAAAACAGCTCAACGACATTTCAAACTCCCTTGCCGATCTTGCCAATAAACAAGCACCTTTCGGAAAAGATTTTCTTGTCTCCGTTCAAAACGAATCCGATCGGCTCGAAGAAACTCTCGATTCTATCGAGAAAGAAATTGCGCGTATGGATACGAGTGACACGACTCCGGCAAAACGGTATATTTATTTCGCAGCCCCGAGCGACAAGAATCCCTATGCGAATCGCCCCTACATGACGAAGACGCCGACACGACAAGTCGAACCATTCATTTTCGACCAACTCCCGAAACGGTTCCGCCGCATCTATTCGGATCAAGAAAACGCTATCTATCTATGGGAAATACTCTGAAAATTCTTGTCTTCTCACCCTTCTATCCGCCACATATCGGCGGACTTGAGTCCCATGCCGATGAATTCAACCGACACATCGCACGTCCAGGAATCGATATCATCGTCTTCACCCCGCATCTTCCCGCCGATACGCCGGAGATGGAAATCATCCAAGAAAATATCCAGGTCATCCGCTTCCCTGCCTGGGAACCGATACACAACTATCCGCTCCCATCACCCTCTCCGAAATTCTTCCGCATGCTTTTTCTCCTCCGAAGGGAAAGACCGGATATCGTCATCTCCCGGACACGATTCTTCGCCACCTCGCTCCTCGCGCTCGCATACGCGAAAGCACGAGGCATCCCCCTGGTCCACATCGAGCACGGATCAGACTATGCGAGCTTCAACGGCAGCATCAAAACATTCCTCGGGAAATGCTACGATCACGTATTCGGATGGATCGTCCTCCGCTTCGCCGACCGAGTCATCGCCAATTCGCAGGCATCCGCTTCGTTCGTGAAGAAACTTTCCGGACGAGACGCCATGGTCATCTACCGGGGAACCAAAACCCAAATCATCGAGCAATGCGTTCCCGATCAAAAAACGGTTGAGGCATATCGAGGGAAAACCATCATCGCCTTTATCGGAAGACTGATCGATGGCAAAGGAACACGTGATCTCATCACCGCCCTCGCCCGACTCGAGAGAACGGATATCGTCACCTTCATCATCGGCGGCGGTCCGGAAGAAGCACATCTCAAGAAAATGACTACAAAATACCGTCTCGAAAACCAGGTGATTTTCTTCGGAAACCTCCCCTTCGAAAAATCCCTCGGCATCCTGAAAACCGCGGATGTCGTCGTGAACCCAAGCTATACCGAAGGATTACCGACTTCCGTCACCGAAGCCGCCCTCTGCCGCAAGGCGATCATCGCCACTGATGTCGGAGGTACTCGGGAAGTGATTTCGGGTTCCGGCGACGGGTTCCTGATACCGCCCAGACGACCTGAGCTCATCGCGGAAAAGATCAGATATCTCCTCGATCATCCCGACGAACGCGAACAGCTCGGAAAGAATGCTTACGCCGAAGTATCCGAAAAATTCTCCTGGGACCGTGCTTCCGACCACTATATTGAAATTCTTTCCGGACTCGCTGAAAATAAGAAAAAACACCGTTAACCGCTCACCAATATGTGTGGAATCACCGGAAAAATCTCCCTTTCAGGCAGGAATATCCAGCCCCAAGACATCGAGGCGATGAATGAGGCCATCCGACACCGCGGCCCCGACGATGGCGGCGTCTATCTTTCACCCGACCGGAAAGTCGGCCTCGGACACCGGCGTCTCTCTATCATAGATCTCTCACCCCTCGGACACCAGCCGATGCGCTACCTCGACCGCTACGAAATCGTATTCAATGGCGAGATCTACAATTTTCAAGAAAAACGTGACGTCCTCGAAAAGGACGGTTATATTTTTACCTCGCATTCCGATACTGAGGTCATTCTCGCACTCTACGACAAATATCGGGAAAAATGTCTGGACCATCTGCGCGGAATGTTCGCCTTCGCCATCTACGACGAACAGGAACAAACGCTTTTCTGTGCCCGGGACCGAGTCGGCAAGAAACCATTCAAGTACTACGTCGATGACCATGTCTTTCTCTTCGCCTCGGAGCTTAAAGCCATCCTTACTCAACCCGAGTACCGGAAAGAACCGGATTACCTTGCTATCCATCATTACCTGACCCTCCAATACGTCCCCGCTCCACTTACCGGATTCGTCGGTATCAAAAAACTGGAGCCTGCCCACTCCCTCACCATCGACCTCAAGACCAAGACCATCAGGAAAGAACGCTACTGGAAGCTCGATTATTCTCACAAGTTCCGTCTTTCGGAAGCCGAATGGAAAAAACGTCTCATCGCGAAGCTCGAAGAATCGGTCAAGCTCCGGATGATTTCCGATGTACCGATCGGAGCCTTTCTTTCCGGCGGCATCGACTCGAGCGCCATCGTCGCCTTCATGGCGAAAAATTCTAAAGCTCCGATCAAGACATTCTCCATCGGATTCAAAGAAGAAAAATACAATGAGCTCAGATACGCCAAGATCGTCGCGAAAAAGTTCAGGACCGATCATACCGAATTCATCGTCAAACCCGATGCCATCGAACTCCTCCCGATGCTGGTACGCCAGTATGAAGAGCCCTTCGCCGACTCGAGCGCTTTGCCGACCTACTATGTCTCCAAACTCACCCGAAATCATGTGACCGTGGCACTCAATGGCGATGGCGGGGATGAGAATTTCGCCGGCTACACCCGCTACTCCGCCTTTCAGTTCTCAATACTGCTCGACCGCCTCGGTTGGCTCAATCGTCTCATCGGCGTACCCATCACCCGACTCCTGGCACGATCCATACGTAACACCTTCTTCGACCACCTGCACCGGTTTTCCAAAAGTCTCTCCGATGATTACCGTCGCCGCTACCTCTCCTATACTGCCTACTTTACCAACGAACAGAAGACAGCTCTGTACACGAAGCAGTTCCGAGAAAAGATGCGAGACCAGGATACTTACGCCGTCATCGCTTCGCGTTTCCAAGAATCAGGATCGAAAAACCGGACCGAGCAGGCGGTCTACGCGGATTTCGTCACCTATCTCCCCGAAGACCTCATGACCAAAGTCGATATCGCCACCATGACCGTCACCCTGGAAGGCCGGTCGCCGTTCCTGGACCATGAACTCCTGGAACTTTCCGCCCGGATTCCCTTCGGTCTCAAGCTCAAAGGCCTGAACAACAAAAAATATATCCTCAAAGAAACACTCCGAGGTATCGTCCCCGATGAGGTCTTGTTCCGCCCCAAGATGGGCTTCGGCGTTCCGATCGATGCCTGGTTCCGAGAGGAAATCAAAGACTACGCACGAGAAAAACTTCTCG
>JAYRFE010000078.1:0-25533 GCA_041908545.1 Candidatus Moraniibacteriota bacterium | reverse complement strand
GAGATTCGAACTCGCGGTAGGATTTCTCCTACGCTTGCTTTCCAAGCAAGTACCTTCAACCACTCGGCCATCTCTCCTCTAGAGAAGAAAAAGGGAGTCATAGACCCTATGCTCCGTTTCTCCCCTATCTTTTTTCCCCCTCTAGACTAGCGCACTCTTTGGATTCCGACAAGGTCGACGGTCCGGCGATCTGGTGTCTTGCCGAGGAAGACAACGGTGTCGTCTCCGGCTGCCAGCTTGCCCGATTTCTTCGCCTCGGACATCATCCGATCAATATAGTGATCACGATCCGGATCGCCTTCGAAGTTGAACGGTTGTATCCCCCACACCAGCGCGAGCTCGTACCAGGTCTTCTTGCTGTCGGTCGCGACGAGGATCTCGGTCTCCGGACGGAAATGCGAGATCAGACGCGCGGTCAGGCCGCTCATCGACAGGAGGAGTATCGCCCGGGTATTGAAGCTTCTGGCCAGCTGATACGCGCTCCGAATGACGGCCGCGTATTCCGTCCTCATATTCAGATCGAGCTCCTGATAGATATCGTTGAATGGTGACTCTTCGGTCTTCTCGAGGATTTCCGCCATCATCGCCACCGTCTCGACCGGATACTTCCCCATGGCCGACTCTTCCGAAAGCATGACCGCGTCGGTATGGTCGATGACCGCGTTGGAGACGTCGCTCACTTCGGCGCGTGTCGGACGGATATTGTCCGTCATCGACTTCATCATCTGAGTTGCCACGATGACCGGCTTCATCGCCCGCAGACTCTCACGAATGATCTCCTTCTGCAGCAACACCACCTCGGATGTCGGCATCTCGATCCCGAGATCGCCGCGCGCCACCATGACCGCGTCCGTCGTCTTGAGAATGGATCTCAAATGTTTGAGGGCTGTCTTGCGCTCGATCTTCGCGATGATTTTTGGAAGCTCGGCTTCCTCGCCGACCACCTTCCGCATCTCCTCACGCGCAACATGGATATCTTCCGCCGACCCGACGAAGGAAAGTCCGACATAGTCCACTCCTTCTTTGAGAACAAAGGCAAGGTCTCGCAAATCTTTCTTGGAAAGGATCGGGAGATCGATCGGCGTATCCGGAAGTATGACTCCCTTGCGGTTCTTGATCCGGCAATCGGAAAGCGCGGCTGCCTCGACCGCATGTGCCCCATGCTTGGCGACCACCTGCAGCGCGACGAGTCCGTCCTCGATCAGGATCATATCTCCGGTCGAGAGTTTGCTCGCCATCTTGGGAACATCGAGGTAGCAGATCGGCTGCCTGGACCGGGATTTCGAAAACGTCTCCCGATGGGAGATATCGGCAACATGGATACGTTCTCCTCTTTTCAGGCTGATTTCCCGATCGACTTCCACGCGGATACGCGGCCCCTGCATATCGGCCAGGATGGCGACCGGCACCCGCATCTCTTCCGAAAGCTCGCGCAGACGCGCGATGATCATCTCGAACCAGGCGTATTCACCATGGGAAAAATTGAGCCGGGCGACATTCATGCCCGCCTCGATCATCCGCCGCAGCGTCTCCTTATCTTCCGAAGCCGGGCCGATCGTCGCGACGATTTTCGTATTTTTCATAGAAAGATATTTGTGTATTCCAACATGAAGTGTACAATATAAATATACCCGAGGCAAGGAAAAAGTTTTTTCGCGCAAAAAGAAAACGGCCGAGAGAAAGATTCTTCTCTGGCCGCTTCTGATGGTCCCCCTTGTTTATCGAGGGATATATTTCGGCAGCGCATCCAACGTTCGCTGCTGTTGGATGTTTCGCTGGCAGGCACCTTCGGGGATAACCCACTTTCCAGTTTTCGTGTCGAATACCTGTTGACACTGGTAGGTTTCTACCGGCTGTTGGGCAGTAATGTGCGCCTGAATCAGGCCACGCGTCCTCTGGAGTGTTGAGCAGTAATCTCCGACACTCATGGTGCCAATTGCGCCGCCGCCGAGACCCCCAAGCACGGCGCCGGTCGCGCGAGAACCCCTACTGGCGATCACTGCGCCAGCGGTCGCGCCAATCACGACGCCAGTAATGATATCCAGACGCCTGGCGTCCGGCCTGCAGCGAACCGCTTCTTCCTGGTTCACCCAGGCAAGCTGCTCTTCAGCAGACTGTCCCGGGGGAATCAGATATCCGCCCTGATGGGTATACCCGGCAGGGCGCCGCCCGAGCGTTTCAAAGCACCCAGCAAGCGACAGACTGGCAAGCACAACAAGAACCAACCGAACAAATTTCGTGTTCATGACACACCTCCATAGACAATACGTTGCTGGCAAAATTGCCGAAACTCCTGTCCCTGATATTCCAGGCGGAATGAGAAATCCCGAAACGATCCGAGATCCCTCATTCCGCCCAGAACCCTTAATTTGTCAAAGATCCACTTCCGTATCCTGAATTTACATTATATACCTTATTTATGAAAATGTCAAGTATATATTTAAAGAAACGGCCTATTTAAGCCGTTTCTTTAGAAATATATATTGCTTCAGCGACTCACCCTCACGCTAAACGGAACGACTCCGACGAAGCACCGAGGCGAAGAGTCCCCCGACGACGACAATACCAAGACCGAGAGCGACCCAGGGCATCCAGACATACTTTTCCGTTATCCGACTCTCCTCGCTGTCACAGACATCCCCTTGCCCATCACGATCGGTATCCGTCTGGATCCGATTCGGATGTGCCGGACAATTATCCTGACTGTTTACGATACCGTCACGGTCATAGTCATCACACACATCTCCCTGTCCATTTCCGTTTTCATCGCGCTGATCCGAATTCGCGATCCGAACACAATTATCCTTCCGATCGATGATGCCATCTCCATCGCTGTCAGCCGGTCGATAGGTCGGATTCGGAATCATGGTCCCTCCCGGCAGGCGTTTCACCCCAGCGTCATCTTTCAAATTTCCCGATTCACCGACCGGCGCGATATACCCACGGTCGGAATAGGCGTACAGCGCATATCTCTCTCCCGGACGCGCCAGAAACCGGACACTTCTCTCTTCGGATGACGGGATATTCTCTTCAAAAAAATTCACTTCTCGGATACGAAGTGGTTGCCCGTACCACAACCTGATGCTGAGCGAACTCGTCGTCAACGCGGGAAATCGCACCATCGTTCCCGAGAGACCCGATCGGGCAAGCACGACTTTTGAATCACTCAAACCATCGGCACCCGGAGCCGAAACCGAAACCGCTCGCGGAAGTGCGACGTACTGATCGAGAGACAGGGAAAAACCGGACACATTCATCGGTCTCGAAAAAACGACTTTCAAATCGACGACTGATTCCTGATCTTCTTCGGCAGAAAATTCCACAGTCGTATCACCATCGCCATCCGTAAGAGCATTTACCGTTCCGGCACTCGGCTTCGAATCGGTACTCACGCCTGCCGTAATCCGGGAAAGCGTCCGTTTCTCGATAAAGGAATATGGTTGAAACTGCTTCGTGGTTTCCTCATAGACCACCGCGTCGTGGACTCGGAATACCGGGTCGGACACCGGAATATCCACGACGGTCGGAATCGTGACGGAGACGGTCACCGGAAGCATCCGCTCGAATGCCGAAAGTGTCCGTTCCGCATCCAGAGGAGCATCCTTGTTTCCTTGAGCCAAAACACCTATCGGGAAACAACCTATCAAAAGGAGAAGGAGGTATCGCATACCCGTGTTTTCAAAAAAAATTAGGTCGCCGACGAATCGCCTTCTTTTTTGCGACCGAAAAAGGCGGTGCTCATAAGCAGGATTCCGATGATCGCAAAGACGATGATGCGTCCCTCGGTACTCATCGCTCCCATCTCCACTAGAATGAGATGTGCCGTCACGAAGATCAGGAGAGCGCCTCCCAGTCGCTTGTGTAATCGAGATTCGTGCGTCCGACCGGAAACATAATAGTACAGACCGACCAGGGTATACACCGCCAGACTGATCGTCGTCGCTAAGGTATCGCTCCAAGCGACGTGCGTCATCAGCCAGAAGAGCAGCATCCCGAGAACCCCGCTCATGATCGACCAGAAAATCCCGAATGAAAGCCCGTGTTCTACCGGGGTCTCACCCGTATCCTCACGATCGCTTCGTGCAAGGAGATATCCGGAAACCCCCAGGACCAGGGTCAGTATCAGTATCGCGAAGAAATCACCCGTGAATACCTCCCTCGAACGGGAATAGTGCTCGATATTTCCCAATACCAACACGGCAGGAACCAGAAAGAGTACACTTGCCCATCTCGCGACCGACACCTGCCTCAAAAAGACGAGGGCTCCGATCACCAGAAACGCCACTTCGAGCGTCAATGCGATACTGAGCAACGGCCCATCGAATTCATAAACCGTCGCCATGGCCAGAAAAAATCCGGCAACTCCCGAGTGAACGATGACCGGAGCGGGAATACGGGTCATCGCATAGGCGACATAGGCACCGACACTCGCCGTGATCGCGACGACCACCGCCACGAAACTCCTCGCCTCCGGAATGATTTCCTGATCGATCCATCCGATAAGGAGCAGGCCGTTCAACAGGGCGGCGATCAGATCGGCCGACTCGGTCTTCCGGTCATACACGAGAGAGAAGATATTGAAAATGAAAAACAGGAGCGCGAAGAATGTCGCAAAGAGAGCATGCGTGGCGTTCGGTGCGCCTCCGAAACCGATGATGTAAGGGGCCGAGTAAAAACAGTAGACGATGATCGCTGCGGTCGTCAGCTCGCGCCACCCGGTCAAACGGGTCACCCAGAGTACTCCGAGGCAGAGGACGGCGAGATAAGAGAAGAGACCGGCAAAATCAGCCATGCGGGAATTCGTCAGAAACGGCGCGATAGCACCCAGAAACAGTGCGAGGAAGACCAAGGCCCGAGCCCTCTCGATGACACTCACATACGCGAGGAAGGCAGTCGTCAGGAACATGAATCCGAGAGCCAAGACCGGAGGAAAAAGATCGTACTGGAACTGCCCGACCGAAAGCGAAAGGTAAATGACACCGGCACCGAGAGCGAGAAAGATGCTTCCCTGATTACGGGATTGTCGGATACGGTACGTACCGAAACCGAGAATCCCTACCCCGAGCACGATACCGAGCATCACTCGTCCGACCGGTGAGATGAACTGCCAGGCATAGTAAGGAATCACCCACCCGATGGCGAGAAAGAAAAGCATCGCCCCGAGCTTGACCGGCCAGTCATGCAGGAACCACTGCCACGCCTGTTCGCTGAGGCTCGGTTCATGCGGGAATACGACCGGCGGCTCAGGAACCGGTGGCAAAGGAATACTCGGGACCGATGCATTCGTATCCGCCCCCGGTCGCAGAGAAGAATACTCTTGCTTCGAGACATTCGAACCGAAACTGATCTGCTTCGCTTTCCACTCCGACTCTATCCGGGTCGCCTTCCGAAAAGCGAGGATGGACATCACCAAGGCGAGCAACGAGAAGATTCCAGTCATATTTTTGTTTTTTGTGTTCGGAAAAATGCTACAGATTCAACTTTCTGGCGATCGAAGATATCCCGGGAATCTCCCAGGCTTCACCGCCCAAAGTCTTGATGATACCGATGACGCTCACGATGATAAAGAAAAGATTCATGATCGGAACCAGCATCCAACCGAACATCGGAATAACCCCCAGCACGAGATCGAGCACCACCCAAGCGATGAAGAGTGCTATACCCTGCTTGGCATGAAACTGGGCGAACCGGCTTTCTTTCTCCGTCAGAAGCGGTACCAGGAAAAGGAGAAATATATACGAGAGACAAGCGATGCCTTTATGCTTTTGGATATCCTGAGCGTCGAACCCCGATGGTACGCTTACCTGAGGGGTATTCTGCACCTCTTCATTTCCAGGAACTTCATTTTGTGCCATCTCTTGATCGCTCATAACTCATTGTTTCATGGATTACGAAAAACGGGAGATTATTCCATATCTTCTTCCTCTAAAATACTCCCTTCTTCCATTTCCCGCAAAATCTCCGCAGGAATCGGATGGTTCTTCGGACTCATTCCGGGATAGCGCCAGGCACTGATGATCCGGATGCTCTTCGACTGGAATTCACCGAGTCCGAAAGGAAGCTCGGTTGTCCAACCTGATCGTTCGGATGACGCCGATTTGCGCTCCTGAAACATCACCCAGACTTCCTGTTTCCAGGTTTCTTTTCCGGCGACGGTTTTCGGGGATACCGGCTGCATCACCGCGATAGTCCGCGGCGCGATTCCTTCCTGACGATGTCTCGGTCTCCGGATCACCCCCCGTACTTTCTGGACCGACAGGCCGTACTGCCGCATCTTATGTTCCGCGTGGGCCGTAAACGAATACGCGCCCGATCGAATCTTGCGGACACCCGTCTCGTTCGCCTTCTGTTGCCTGGCGAGAAAGCGCTCGCGGGCCTGGCGAGCGAATTCCTGATACGGAGACGGCATACACTAAGAAGAAATATTCATGTCCCGAAGAGCGGCGATGCGTTCTTCCATCGGCGGATGCGTCATGAAGAGTTTCGCGACCTTGTTCCCCTTGAACGGGTTGGCGATATAGAGCGAAGCGGTCGCCCGATTGGCCGCTTCGAGCGGCTCCGTATCGCCTGAAAGTTTTTGCAGTGCAGATGCAAGACCCTCGGGATATCGGGTCAACAGCGCGCCAGAGGCATCGGCCAAAAATTCCCGTTTCCGAGAAATGGCCAATTGCATCAGCGTCGCCGCTATCGGCGCAAGAATAGACAAAACGATCGCTACGACCAGGAAAATGATCTGCAATCGACCGTCGTTTTCCCGATCGCGATTCCCTCCGAAGAAGGCCCAGTGCCGGAACCAATCCGCAAGCAAGGCGACGAAACCGACCAGAATGACCACGACCGTCGAAATGAGCGTATCCCGATTGCCGATATGGGAAAGCTCATGCGCGGCGACACCTTCGATCTCGGCCTTGTCGAGACGCGAAAGAATACCGGTCGTGAAGCAGATCACGCCATGTTCCGGATCCCGGCCGGTCGCAAAGGCATTCATCGCCGTGTCATCGATGGTATAGATCTTCGGCATCGGCAGACCGGCAGTGATCGCAAGGTTCTCCACGATACGATACAACTCCTTGTTGTCCTCGAAGGCTACCGGTCGCGCCCCGCTCATCGACAGGACGATCTTGTCGCTCCACCAATACGACCCGACACTCATCAGTACCGAAAACAACACGCATCCATAAAGGATCGCGCTCGAATGCATCGCCTGGGAAAAGACGAATCCGACCCCGATGACGAACACGAGAAACCCGGTGATATACACCCAGGTCAGACGGATATTCTTGTCTTTCTCCGCATACAACGTCGCCATAACACTTCGAAAAGATAGGGATTGATAAGATTCAGTATAGCATTTCCGGATCGAACCGGAAATCTTGACAAACCAGATCTTTTTATCAAAAATAAGGCATCTTTCATGAAATGATGAGAGAAAGTACCTTATCAAATCGATCTGTTTTTCCCGATACCTGACCCCACCTGAAGGAAGACGCCATGCATACATACCCGACTCTCGCCGGTTCTTACACGGAAAACCAGCAGGCACTCCTTGCGCTGTTCGGACTCACCAGCCCATCTCAGGCACCATTCACTCGGATTCCGTGCTTCATGGCGTATACCGAGGAAACCAAAAGAACCTGGACTCCGGATCCTGTCCATATTCTCACGCCGGAAAGCGAAGAAGCTGAAAGTGCCTGGCTCTGTCTCGCACTCTCGGTCGTGGCGCTCCATCACTGGGGCGAGTGGCCAGAAGAAAACCAGACTAATGATTTTGGCGAATTCAGGAACTGGCGATGCGAGATTGACGAGAACGACATCGGTTTTCTCTCACAATTCTTCGCCGAGGCCTGGGAGACACTCCGCAAACAACATCCGTCCATCCATAATCTCATCGAACGTGGATGTCTCTCCCTCGAAAACCGTTTCGATACGGAAACCGAAGACGGCCTCGCGCAACTCACCACCTGGCTCCGCTGGATTGTCGAAGCGCTCTGGGAGAACCGAGACAGTGACTGCTCCACAGAAACGGACGCCGATGTCCGGGCGCTCCGACTCATCGTCGACCTGCTCGGGGAAGGTACGCTGCGGGTTATCGAAGACTGCGATCTGACTTGGCGGGTCTGGACATGGCTTCTCCGGGCCATCCACCTGATCCGGAACACCGGAATCCTGCCGAGACAGACCCATGCCGTCATGACAAGCTACTCACCGGGCAATGGAATCATGGGTCCAGCCGGCCGCGCAACAACTTCGAGACACAGTTCGCGCGGTTTCACTTCCTTCACTCCGAAATTCGATGAATGGGGTGCCGAACATTTCCAAGCGCAAGGCCTTCAGGTCGGGTTCCACACCTATATCCATCCCGGAGCATACGTCGGAAGGGACATCACCATCGGGCACGGTGTCATCATCGAAGCCGGTGCCTTCATCAGCGACGGCGCTTCCATCAGTGACCAGGCCTACATCGGAGTCGGAGCCTATGTGGAGTCAGGTGCCCGTATCGGTATCGGTGTCAAACTCCTGGATGCGAAACCCGGGCAATCACCCGTCATCATCGGAAACCGGGTCTACCTCGAACCAGGGGTAATCATCTTTCCGTATACTCCGGCGATTCCGAAGGGCACTACGCTGCAATCCGGTATCATACTCCGACCCGACAGCATCTTTCACGATCCAGACGGAATGATCATCGCCCATCTTCCATCAAACTCTTTCATACAACCGGGAAATAACCCCGACACCCTCATTGTTCGCCTGGCAGAATAAAGGACTGATGCACGAAAAAACGCCACACGAAACAAAGGCTCCCGAGATTTCTTCGGGAGCCGCTTTTTTTATATTCCATTTTCAACTCGCACCACCACCCCCACCACCGCCACCACCACCGGCACTGCCACCGCCCGATGATGCGCCACCGCCAGCACTCGAAAAAGCCGAGGAAAAAGAAGCTCCGAAAGAAGAAGTGAAACTCGCGGCCGAAAAACCAGCACCCATAGCGCCGTTCATCCCCGACGTGCCGCCGTACCAGCGTGGCGGTTCGATGGCGATACCCGAGAAAGCCCGTCCCCATTTCTTCTCCGCTCCGAAAATGATCGCGTAAGGAAGGTACCTCTCAAAAGTTTCCGGGGTCAAATTTTGTAAACGATATTTCTCAGCCGTTTCCAAATACAGTTTAAACCCCAGCCATTCTTCTTTGAATATCTGTCCTTCACGACTAAGACGTGGATTATATCGGAAGAACAGCGCGGCCCACACAACGGAATAAAAAGCGATTAGAAAAGGCGGAATGACGAGTGGCGCCGCCTGACCGAGAGTCATCGATAGAACAAGAACCACTCCCGCTCCGACGATAAGACCGATTTTGGAAAAACGCCAGGCTTTGAAACCAACTGCGTAGGCGGAAGTGTCGATTGCCGTTTCCTCGAGCAGGGTCACCTGGAGTTTCAAGAGGGCCGCGTGCATCCGCTGCCGCTCAGTCTGCCGACTCGACTTCCGGATATCCTTGGTAGAGAATTCCATCCTACCATCCGGAAACAGAATATCGAGAAATTGCCGCTCGTATTCCTCAAGTTTCTCTCCCGAAACCTCTGGGAAACGAACAACGCGGTAATTCTTCGGAACCCACACGAAGCCTTGTCCGGGATTCATGAACCATCGCATTCCGGATCGGAGGAACCAGATGCCAAACACCACGATTCCAAGCTGCCAGGGCATCCCGCTGCCTTTCAAGAAGAGTGCCACCGCGACAAGGAAGACAACCATGATGATGCCTTGTCCGATGCGTTCCATACGGGTAGGTGGAATCTCTTCGATCTTCACGAATCCGCGCACCGCCAGATCGACGATGGTCGCACTCCAAGCCCTTTCGCTCACTGTCTCCTTGATGATCACCTCGGCCATGGCCGGGGGCAAGGTTCGCGGCGGCTCGTATTCAGGAATGATCACTCCGCGTCCCGTTTGCCAACGTTCGGTCAAGAAGTGCCGCATCGATACACTCGCAACGGAAACAAGAATCGCTATCGCCGCCAAGATGACCCAGATGAATCGACCAATCACGCCCTTCCAGTACAGGCTTCGATCAAGAGCCCCTCTTGGCCATCCGACCGCGATCGTCGCCTGGCCGAACGCGGGAAAGTTCTGCCCCGACAAAAGCACGGTCCTTCCATCTGGATGCGTTATGACCCCTGCTGCCGTCGTTGGATCGGTATACCAGACAGCCGGAACTTCAACCGAAGTATAATGCTGCGGCAAAATGACCGACACCCCGACTTCCTTGACCGGGACAGCGTAATCCGTAAAAAGGTTCCAATAGAATTCATCCTTCTCATCCAGAAATCGGACGGCCCCGTGCATGGTATACCGGAGTATCCAGGTGCGCGTCGTATCACGCGCGTCATAATACCACTCGATAACCAAGTCCCCCTGTTCCCGATACGTCGTATAGTACCCATAATTCTTCGGATCCAGTTTGTTTCGCCGGATAGGAGAATACACGAGGGCTTGTCCGGTATCAGCGTCTACCACCGAGACCGCATCGATCATATCGACACCCCTTAGCGGGATATTCCGATTCCCCTGATGATACTCTCCCTGGAATCGATAAGTCTCCGTTTCCTCGACCCGGATCGTCGTATCCCGCCTCACTTCGAAACGAAAATCGATACGATTATACGTATACGACCGATCCTCCGCAAAAGCACTCGCCCCGCTACCGAGCACGCTGCACAATACGAACGAAAACCCAAGCCATGCTTGGGTTTTCCGTAAAAAGAAGCCCGACCACCTCATATCCGCCTTTTTTAGAACTTCACCTCGACCGGCTGTTTGGCCGCCGCCTCGCTCTCATCGAGCTCAAAGAATTCGCGCTTCGTGAAGGCGAACATCCCGGCAATGATATTGGATGGGAAGGTTTCAATCTTCGTATTCAGGTCGCGGACATTGCCATTGTAAAAACGCCGCGCGGCCTGAATCTTGTTCTCCGTATCCGAAAGTTCCTGCTGCAACTCGAGAAAATTCTGATTCGCCTTGAGATCCGGATAGGCCTCAGCGATCGCGAACACGGACTTGAGCGCTCCTGTCAACATATTCTCCGCCGCTCCCTTATCCGCCACCCCAGTCGCCCCCATGGCGCGGGCCCGTGCTTCGGTCACTTTTTCAAAAGCGGTCTGCTCATGCGTCGCATACCCCTTCACGGTGTTCACGAGATTCGGGATGAGGTCATAGCGACGCTTCATCTGCACATCGATATCACTCCATGCCTCCTCCGCACGATTCTTCAGTGCGACCAATCCGTTGTACGCGAATACCACAAAAAGCGCAACTACAACGACTCCGATAAGAACGATTCCCATGATGCCCATAGTCATTTTCCTCTTAACACTTAATTCCCCTCGATTATACGTCGCATCCCCCGAGACCGCAATCCCTCTCTTCGGAGTCCGAGACACCACGATAGATGAGTGGTCCGTGGTATAATCAGGGCGTCACCTTAAATACCTCAGAAAATATGTCTACCTTCATTCAAACACACCTCGTTTTCCTTCTCCCGATCTTCGTCGGTCTTTTTTCGCAGGTCATCAAATTCATCTTCTTCACGCTGCGCCACGGCTGGAAACCGGAATACATATTCACCCATGGTCACATGCCGAGCGCCCATACCGCTTTTGCGGTCTCGCTCCTCACTTCCATCGGCTACTTCGAAGGCATGAATTCCGGCGCTTTTGCGGTCACGGTCGGCCTCGCCTTCATCATCGTCGATGACGCTCTGCGTATCCGGATGATACTCGGCGACCAAGGACGCTACCTCAACATGCTGGTCGATCAACTCCGCGGGGAAATAGACGAGAGTCAATTCCCACATCTCAAGGAACGCGTCGGCCACCGGACCAGCGAAGTCATAGTCGGGGCTATCTTCGGCTTCTGCCTGACAGCGATTCTGATCGCTCTCTTCAGCGCCTGACCACCCACTCCGCCTCACCTTCCGAGTACGGACAGGCCCGCTGCCGGCTCTTTTCCCACTTGACTCTCCATCCGTTTTACAGACGATGATTTTTGCACTATGCTCGAGGCAGTTGTTTCACAATCCCGTTGCATTTTCATCCGATTCTCGACCGACAACAATGGAGGAATCTTCCGTGCCCACCAACCACACTGTACCTTCTTCCGATGACCTGCCATACACCAGATCGATCGACCCACCCTTCATCCTTCTCTTACCATACGCCACCGGAACTCCCGTATGCGGTCTGCTCTGGGACAGTATGGACCGGAGAAACAAAGGCGACTCTTTCTCTCTGGAATTGATCGACCCAGTCTCCGAAATGCGCCGTGTTCTTTCCGCCCGATGCATCAGCGGAAGACAGCTGGACATCGATTGGGACACGACAGCCGAGTTGCGACATATCGATCATTCGGGTCATCCCTGCAACATGAGCCATCCGCCCTGTCTCGGAAAAGCCATGCGGATTCAGACCACACCCCCGCCGGAGACCCCGGTCATGATTCCGCAAAATTTCTGGGGAAAAATAAGGCAGGCGATCGCGCCAGGAAGGAAGCGGCTAGCACCGGATTCCGAACCGGAATCGCCCGATGATGTCGAGCTGCCGGAGCTCGCGCTGTTCCGCTCCTCGTTGCAACTCGCACCTGATCTTCGGACATACCGAGTGATCGTCGAGACCCACCACCAGAGAAGCGGGTCGGGGCAAGACACGATATTCTGTCTCACACTTTCTTTTGGCCGCTGCGGGCGAGGTCACAACATGCTCTCGCTCCGATGCCCAACAGGAGACAGCAATGGGCTTACCGTCGACATCAGATAGGCTGTTTCGGACAGCGACCCCCCCCCATAAGAGCGCCAATCCATCGGCGCTCTCTCTTTTTTTGCCACACTCCCCGAGGTCCCTCAATTTTACAAAATTTCCTTTTTCCCGTAGCCTGAAATCAGCTGTTTTACCAATATGTTCAAAGAAGAAAGGACGAACAAATGGACATGGCCACGCTCCCGAAGAACACCTCCCATTTTTCACAGAAAACCGTCTCCGGAACACCACTCCTGATCAATCTCGCCGAGCTTCAAAGATACAGACACCGGACCCTGGAAGAATATCTCGAGTGTGTTTTCGCTAGAACTACGTCGAGACTCCTCCTTCCGGTTCTGGATGGATATCTCTTTCCTCTGGCGCTTGTCGTCAAGAGCATCGACGACCAGAGAGCTATATTCGGCTTCTGGAAATCCCCGTCCTGCAGCCAGTACTGCGACAAGAAGCAAACACCTCATCCCTGCGCCGATAACGATGACGATATTATCGAGTGCGACCTCTTCTGTTTAGGATCCTTATCAACTGAACAGGGTGACGACAAAGCCGATCGAACACGAGACCTCACGCGACATTCATTGTGCCACACCGATCACCGAGGAGAACTCACCACCTGTGGAATACTCCGCATCACTTCGCACTATTGTCACCAACCTGATCACGACAGACGACTGGTCAGCGTCGAGCTACTCGTCGGCTGCAGCGACACGCAACAAAGCGTGTTCGTCGTACAGTGTCACACCGGCCTCAAAATATCGCTCAAATAAAGCGAGGGTCCGCTTTTCCAAATATATACGCCGTCTCCAAGACGGCGCTTTTTTTTGATATTTCCATCGGAAAAACATCAGGGCAGCTTTCCGAGCTCTTCCTCGATCACCCGGCGCTCATTCCACGGTAGACGCGCATCCCCGACCGCCATCGTCTCCTCAGCTCCCTTGCCGGTCACGATGACCCAATCCCCGGATCGCGCGAGATTGAGGGCCTGGGCGATCGCTTCGCGCCGATCGGAAATCCGCCAATAATCTTTTCCCTTTTCCTTCCCGGTCACGCCGCACTCGATTTCATCCAAGATCCGCTCAGGATCCTCATGATACGGATCTTCATTCGTCAGGATGAGTCTGTCCGCATACGATGAGACGATCGATCCCATGACCGGGCGCTTGCCGCGATCGCGTTCCCCGCAAGCACCGAGTACGGCAATGATCCGCGAATTTCCTGTCCGCATACCCGCTATCAACGCATACAGTTTTTCGAGTGAATCCGGCGTCACCGCGTAATCGATGATGATGTGCAGACCGCGGGTGTTCGGGACTGATTCCATCCGCCCCGGAACCCCGGACACTTCCGCCAATGCCCGAATGGCTACCGAGGAGTCGATATCGAGTATCCGAGCGACTGCGATGGCAGCAAGAGCGTTCTCGACATTATGACGACCCGGCAGATGTATCCGGTACTCCTTCCCTTGAACCAGAAATGATGCCCCCGACGCATCAAGAACAAGTCCTCCCGCAAATATATCCGCCTCCGGATGCTCGATACCGTATGAGATGACTCCGGCATACCGCTTGAAACCAAAGTACTCCTCCGGATTCTCCATATCAAGATTGATGACCGCCCTCCGAGCCTGCTTGAAAAGACGTCGCTTGGCCTGTCGATATGCCTTCATCGTCCGGTGATAGTCCAGGTGTTCACGCGTCACATTGGTCATGACGGCGATATCATAGTCGATACCCCATACCCGATACTGATCGAGCGCGTGCGAGGAAGTTTCGACGACCGCGTATTCACAACCGGAATCGGCCGCTTCCCGCAGGAATTTCTGAAGCTTCCAGGCCGAAAGCGTCGTGAATTTCGAGGCGTTCGTCCATTCACGTTCGCCGATAGCGAAACCGATGGTCGAAGCCATCGCCGTTTTTTTTTCGGCCCTTCTCAGGATCCTCGTTATGAACTGAACGGTCGTCGTCTTGCCATTCGTTCCGGTCACACCGATCACTCTCAATTTCCTGGCCGGAAAACCGAAACGGACCGTCGCGAAGACGGCCAATGGGAAATGATAGAAAAGGTTCTTAAGAGGCTGCGGTATGAACCGCGAAAACATATACAACATATCCCCTTTCATCTTCTGAAAAATTTCCTGATGATCGACAGACTCCGCTGCAAGAAACGGAGACGCAGGTATAGCTCATACCGCTTTCGATCGATGACCATATCATAGCATCCCGGAAATACTTTCGGTGCGGTTCCTGATGAGAACCCGAGTTTGAAACGGGTGATTCCCTCCCAACCGGCGATTTTCGATCCCTGATTCCCGATTCCGGAAGAGACACTCACACCACCGAAATCATACCAATGACACCCGCGCCGTTTCGCCTCCCGCATCTGCTCCCACTGGAGCAGAACGGGAGCCATCACCTCGCGATGCATATCGCTCGTCCCTCCATGCAGATATGTCGCCGTATCGCCTGAAAACAGAACGAGATTGGCCGCAAGCACCTGTCCCCCGAATTCCGCGACGAACAATGAAAGATGATCTTCTGAAAACACGGTCAGCATGTTTTCATAATACGATTCCGGATGAGGAAGTATGTTCTGCCGTTTCGCGGTCGTTTCGATAAGTCTGAAAAAAATTTCTTGATATCTTTTCTCGCGTGTCGAAAAGATCCGTACTCCTTTTTTCTCCGCAAGCCGGATATTGTATCGCGTTTTCGCTTTCATTTCCGCGAGCAAATCCTCTTCTGTCTTCGATACGTCTACCGTAAAAATCTCCCGCGGCTGCATGTCATGTGGGGCCCTGTTGAGCCATATTCCCTCATTTTTTTCCCGATCAGAAACCGCAAGCTCCCATGTTTTCAGAATTTCTTCCGTCTCCGGTTCGATACGCACCCAAGAGAAACCATTTTTTCTGGCTGATGTCAGAAGATGTCCGATCAGCGACTTCGGATCACCGGTGACTTCGCGGCCAGGAAACCGTGGCGTATACAGGTATCCGCCCACCACCGGTAACGTATGAACGAAACCCTGCGCATCATCTCCGATCCGGACCGAATCATGCCCGCTCATTTCCTGAAAGCGCCTCCATTCCTCCGATTGAAAAAAATTATCCATACGAAAATACCTATTTTTTTCCCAGTTGCTTCAGTGCCTGAGTGATACGGGCTCCGACATCCTTGATATCGGGCGCGACGAGCTTGAGTGCCTCGCGCGCATCACTGATCGAATACCCCATGGCGGCCAATGCCTCGAGCGCATCCTGATCGGCAAGCGCCTGAGCGGTACCGTGTAGCTCAGTCTCCTTGACCTTGTTCTGAAGCTCGACGATCACCCGTTCGGCCGTCTTCTTCCCCACTCCGGAAACGCGCGTCAGGAGCGAAGCATCCTTATGTACGATGGCGGTTCGGATCGTATTCGGATCGGCGATCGATAGGATACCGAGAGCCACCTTCGGACCGATACCGGAAATGGATATGAGCAACTCAAACATCTCGAGTTCATCATCGTCCAGAAAACCGTACAGCATCAGCTGGTCTTCCCGTACATGCGTATGGATATGGAGAACAACCGATTCCGCTCCGGCGATCTTTCCGAGCGTATAAGCGGATACCGATACCCTGTATCCGACTCCCCCGCACATCACCAGAGCGGTCCCGTTTTTCATCCCCCGTAATTCCCCTTCAAGCAGTCCTATCATATTCTCATATTATCGACTCACCGTTTCCTCCATAGTACCTGTTTTGACATCTCTTGGCACGCCACCCGAATCCCCATACCCTTGCCAGAAAATCATTTTTCTGTTAGAAATAATCTGTCTCAAATTCCCGGTTTACCGGTACCCACATTTTAATATACGCTGTCGAAGGCCGACTCTCATCCATCGCAGCAACCAATCATAACGCGCATCGCTATGCCAATCAAGAAGAACGCTATCAAATACATGCGGGTCACCGCCCGGAAGACCGAAAAGAACAAGATCGTGAAGGGTGTCGTGAAGAGCGCGATCAAGAAAACCCGTGAAGCGGTCGCGGCCGGGAAATTCGACGACGCGCAGAAATTCTACAAGGAAGCACAGAAGGCTCTCGACAAAGCGGCCGAGAAAAACATCATCAAGAAGAACACCGCCGCCAACAAGAAATCCCGTCTCAACGCCTTCGTGAAGAAAGCCGCCCTGAACAAGGATGAACCGAAAAAGACTTCCGCCAAGAAATCAGTGGCCAAGAAGGTCGTCACGAAAAAGAAAGTCGTCGCCAAGAAGACCGAGGCCTAGTTCTTCGATCAGAAATGCCGACACAGCTAGAATCGCTCCGATGTTCGTCGGGGCGATTTTCGTTTCAACCCGGAACCAGACGAAGTTCCTGCTAAAACTTCCACACGAAAGTATCCAGCGCCACACCAGGGTCAAGCTCCCCGATTTTCATCGCGGCATCCATATCGGCCAGAAGGATCAACCCGCTTGTCAGTCGGGAAAGCGGAAAACCTCCGAGAGAACGCAAGGCGTTCTGCACCGCGAATGGCGGGAGTTTCGTTTCACGAGCAATACCGGTAGCATCGCGGATACCCCGATCGAATGCTTCTCGTATCTGGATGAGTCGACGCAACTGCCAGGCGCACATCGAAAGCAGCCCATATACCGCCTCATGCTTCGACTCTCCAGCTTGTTCCTCCGCGAAGAGAAGAAGTGCTCTTTGTTTCTCACCACGCGACATCGCGTCGAGCGCCTGAAAGACGGTTGTTTCGCTTCCAGATCGAAGGAAAAGTAACACATCCTCATTCGTGACGACCCCTATCCCACGATATGCCGCCAATCGGGAAATTTCCTGCTTCAGACGAAGCATATCGCTCCCGACCGCTTTCGTGAGTATTCCCAAGGCCGATCGGCCTATCGACAGACTCGCATCAAAAACTCTCAAGGAAGAAAGAATGTATCGTTCCAATTGAGCGCCCTGAAGCGGCTCCATCTCCTCAATCCGATCGGATTTTTTCAGGAGCAGCGAGGCGACCGGGTGTGTCTTCTTTATTTTCCCTGAAGCGAGGACGAGAAGGGAAGTGTCGGACGGCGGCTCTTTCAGGAAACGCGTCAGAAATTTCTTCAGCGCGTCCTCCCCTTCTTTCAGGGCGAAAGGATGAAGCCAGACGATCAGTTTCGGTATCATGAAAAGTCCTTGTTCACAGGCCGAACAAGCCGATCGAATCGTCTCCGGTGTTCCCGAATCCTCGAAGTCAAAAATCTGTATCTCGCCGTTCGGATACTTTTTTCGAAATCCTTCCAAAAGCTCACGCCGACGATCGCCGATACGAACCTCATCTTCACCATACAGGAAATACAGCATAGATATTCTCTCAAATGAACCCAGTATACCAAAACGAATCTCTGATAAACAAAAGGACGTGCCGATAAGCCTTTTCTCATACCCTCAAACATCCGGTAAGAAAAAAGTCTGTTGACACGTCCAAATCGGATTTCTACGAAGAAGCCCTAGGGTACGGACTAGCTGCCCGGCTCCCACTTGATCCCGTATCCGGGTTCGACGACGTCGACCCAGATCTGTCCAGGCACGAATCTGATCTCATTCCCATCGGCTCCGTAAAAAGAGAGTTTGCTCTCCAACTTGCTCTTATCCTTCTTCCAGATACCCTTCGTTTCTTTTCCGTTCATGTAGAAATACGCATCACCGGTATCCTTGGTATCGAACCAGGGATCACCCATCTCGATATTATTGTATCGTCCCACTCCGCCATAATCGAGCCCTGCACGATCTTCCTCCGGAACCAACTCCCACGGATCCTGCACCCCGCGTGCCTTATAATCCGTCGCGAGTTTGATCTGTTCCGATTCCGCCACCGCTACGACGATATTCTTCGGGGCGATCCGGGCCTTATTGTTCTTATCGGTATCCGGAATATCATCCCAGGTGCGAAGATAGGTATTGCTTGCCCGGTCATAATCATACGATACATCGTACGGATTCGGGAAAGCGAGGCGGAGATGCCCTCCTTGCGGACGCGCATCGAGTGCCGCTTCATCCTGATGCGGGTAACCGGAGAAATTCCCGGTCGTCCGATAACCGTATTTTTCCATCGCCTGCTCTATCCCCTCCCGAGTGATATGTCCCGTATCCTCATACTTCATCTTGCCCGTCTGCGGCCAACGCGGACAAAAGGAAGTTGTCAGGCAATTGATATTCTCGACGGCTTTCCGCTCAAGCAAAGTTTCGGCGAATTTCGAGTACCCCCAATGGACGAAAACCGCATCAAGACTTTTCGCGAGAGGAAGATAATCGTGCCGGGCACTCCGCATCGAACCGATATCGTCCGGAATGTCACAAAGATACACGCCCATAAGCCGGGTATTCGAATTAGTGAACACCGGCATCTCGAACACCATATCCGCGGAAGAAAACCCGGCGGCTGGCCGCGCGGAAACATCAGCCGGCTGCATCACGGCGATCGGACGGCGATTCCAGTGTTCGCAAGCCACACCTGAAATCGGGCTCACATCCCCCTGATTGAGCGGTCCAGTCGTTTCCACAGGAATCACCGATTTCATATCGCTGTCGAGCTTGATTGCCTGACGCTTCTCATTCTTCTGATTGAAGAAATACCCACCAAGACCGACGATGGCGAGTACGACGAGAAGTATGACTATCTTTTGTCTCATCTGCATAACCTATGATTGTTTATACCGATTTACGATACCTGGTCCGGATTCCTCTCGATAAAGACAGAGAACCCGAAGCGTATCACACTGCCATCATTCCTGGCAGCTCGGACAGAAAAACGCGCTGCGCTGTCCGATCTTGATCCTGTGTATGATTGTATCACATTTCTTGCACGGCTGACCGGTGCGTCCGTAGACAAACAGGTTTTTCTCGAATCGACCCGAAAGACCGTCGGTGTCCCGGAAATCCCCGTCCGACATACCACCCAGCCGGGATGCCTGCCGAAGAACTCTCCGAATCGCCTTTACCAGTTTCTCCGTTTCCGAAGCACCCAACTCCTTTCCGGGACGATACGGTCGGACACCGGAAAGAAACAACGCTTCGCTCCGATAGATATTGCCGATACCCGCGATAAGCGACTGATCGAGCAGGATCTCACCGATCATCCGACGCTCTCGTTTCCGCACCAGCTCCGAAAATACTGTCGCCGTAAGTCCCGAAGACAGCGCGTCGATACCGAGCACGGCGATACTCGGAAGTCGCTCCACCTCGATCGTCTCCACGAGCATGATCCATCCGAATTTCCGAAGATCCGAAAATTCCAGCGTCGAACCATCGGCGAAAGAAAAGATATGATGAATATACCCGTTGTATCTATCCTCCGTGAACGCGCGACTTTCCCGATTCTCCTCGGTTTTATGAAGCAGATGTCCCGTCATCTTGAGATGAATGACGAGCGAATGCCGATTGTCCAGATCGATCACGATATGCTTCCCGAAACGCCGTGTCCCGAGAACCGCTGCCCCCCGTATCCCACACTCAAGCTCCGTGGAAGAAGGCGATACCTTGCGTTCCCAGTCACTCCAAAAACCGGAAAATATCTTCCCGACTATCTTCCGCCCAAGCTGCGTCACCACTGTTTGTACCTCTGGTAATTCTGGCATAAAGAATGCTGATCCTTCATAACTCAACGTCCGTCAGATTATGATATACTTTCTGAAAACATTCAAACAAGCCTTTTTAACACCGATTTTTCACTACCGATAATCATACCGAACCCTATGGATATCCACGCACTCAAACCGCGTCGCAAAACCCGTGTCGTCATGGTCGGAAATCTCGGCATCGGAGGAGACGAACCGATCCGCGTCCAAACCATGACCAATACGGATACCCTCGACATCGAAGCGACCGCGGCACAGACAGCCCGGTGCGTGGAAGCGGGGGCCGAACTCGTACGAATCACTACCCAGTCACCTCGGCATGCCCGGGCACTCGGAGACATCCGTTCACTGCTGAAAAAAAAGTATGGCATGACGGTTCCACTCATCGCGGATGTGCACTTCTCGACGGCAGCGGCATTCGAAGCACTCCTCTTCGCCGACAAGGTTCGTCTCAACCCGGGAAATCTCCTCGACAGCAAACTCCACCAGCAGCTCGCCTACGAAGCGGATGCCTACGAAAAGGAGCTGTCACGCATCGAGGCCGGTCTGCTTCCGTTTATCACCGCAGCCAAACAGGCGCATAAACCCATCCGTATCGGTGCCAATCACGGATCGCTTTCCGACCGCATCCTTTCACGATACGGCGATACTCCTCTCGGAATGGTTGAATCAGCCATGGAATACCTCCGCATCTTCCAGAAGTACGACTATCGGGACATCGTCGTCGCCATGAAGGCGGCTGATCCTCTCATTATGATCGAAGCGAACCGCCTCCTGATCGCTACGCTCGATCGGGAAGGAATGGATTACCCAATCCATCTCGGAGTCACCGAAGCGGGCAACGCCGAAGACGGTCGCGCCAAATCCACCATCGGCATCGGAACAGCTCTCCTGGAAGGCATCGGGGATACGATCCGCGTCTCACTGACCGAGGCACCCGAAAAAGAACTCCCCGTCTGCTACAGCATCCTCCAAGCCACGCGACGGCGCATCACCAAGACGGAATTCATTTCCTGCCCTTCCTGCGGCCGCACGCTCTTCGACCTCGAGACCGTGACGAACAAAGTCAAGGAACGACTCGGCCATATGGCCGGACTCCGCATCGCTGTCATGGGCTGCATCGTGAACGGTATCGGCGAGATGGCGGATGCGGATTTCGGTTATGTCGGAGGTAAACCCGGAATGATCAATCTCTTCTGGAAAAAAGATCTCGTCAGGAGAGACGTACCCGAAGCGGAAGCGCTCGATGTCCTCGTGGAACTCATCAAGGAAAAGGGCGCCTGGGTCGAGAAGAAATAGGGAAAGACTTCGAACCTCATGACTGGCAATACTGGCACATAATGACTATTTAAAGCCATTATATTTCTATGTACCGTATGATAACTTTACAAATTAAAATATATGTGCTAATATGAAGTCCCGAAAAAATCATGAGGATACAAAGTGACTCCAGAAGAAGTACGGGCTGCCCTGCGACAAAGAGTGGCAGATTTCGGTGAAAAAGAAGCCTATCTCATCTATCCAGAAGAACTCCAAGCCGGGTCAAGATTCCTGGAAATACAGGCCCCTGAGAATCGCGGCGATGGAACTATCATCACTAGGGCGCTTTTTGAGGGACATTGTTTCCTCCTTGTGGAAGAGTGCTAAATCCTGGATTCTCAGGAACTTTTTCCCTTCCTACCACCGGCGGCTATCTCCAAGCCGCCGCTTTTTTTCTCGAAAAACACACTCTTTTCACATTCTTACTCACGTCTAGCCTCACACCTCTTCAATATACTGTTCCCGGCCACTCACCATATGCGCCAGATTGGCAACGCGCTGCAGATTTTTAGGGTCCTGTTCTCTTACGGCTGCATGCTCGAGACCGAGAATCATGATACACAGCTGATTATGAAAACGTCTTCTTCTCGACTGGCTCAATGCCATATCACGATGATGTGAAACGGTCATTTCCGAGAAAACCTCTTGAGAATAATTCCGACATGCCAACACCAATCTCGAGTAAGCCTCCGTACCAACCTTCGGAAATACGAATCCCTTTATCCCGAGATCTTTCGCGGCCTCTTCAAGGACGTTGACCGGCAGCGTTTCCGGGGTAAGTTTCATGTTTTCCATATCTTCCTTTATAAACAAATAGATATTCTTCAATACGTTCTCGGGGAAAAATGGGAGGTCATACCTCTCCCCAGTCTTTCCCGGAGGCGACATCGACTGCAAGAGGTACTTTAAGAGTATAGACCGTTTCCATCGCCTCCTTCAAATCCTTCGCGAAGTCCGCGGACACATCCTCTTTCACCTCAAAAATGATTTCGTCATGCACCTGAAGGAGCATGGTCGCCGTTTCATCGTACCGTTCCGTCACGAGCCGATCCGCCGCGATCATCGCCAACTTCATGATGTCAGCTGCCAGCCCCTGGACCGGCATATTGACTGCCATGCGCTCACCCGAACGCGCGACCTGCACATTGCGACTCTGGATTTCCGGCACGCTCCGTCGCCGTCCGAGTTCGGTTTCGACATACCCATGCTCACGTGCAAACACCTTCGATGCCTCGAGGTATTTCGCGACGCCCGAGAAGCGCTCGAAATAAGCCTCGATGAATTTTCCCGCTTCCTTCTGATCGATATCGGCCGCCTGTGCCAATCCGAAGGCTCCCATCCCGTAGAGGATACCGAAATTGAATACCTTTGCCTGGCGACGCATCTCACTCGTCACCGCCTCCGGATCGACACCGAAAACGACCGCGGCCGTCTTTTTATGGATGTCCTCACCCTGCCGGAACGCCTCGATCATATTGGCATCATCCGAAAGATGAGCCGCGACCCGGAGCTCGATCTGGGAATAGTCCGCTCCGACCAGGACGTGTCCCGGTTCCGCTTCGAAAGCTCCGCGGATACGCTTGCTCCATGACTGTCGGGCCGGAATGTTCTGAAGATTCGGATCGGAAGAAGAAAGTCGTCCGGTCGCCGCGACGGTCTGATGATACGTCGTGTGGATGCGCGAATGCGTATCGACGAGGGACGGCAACGCATCAAGATAGGTCGTCTTCAGTTTGAAAAGTTCCCGATACTGCTCGACGAAGGTTACGATCGGATACTCGGCCCGCAACTTCTCAAGCTCAGTCGAAGCGGTCGAGATACCGGTCTTGTTCTTCTTGATATTCTTCGTCGGAATTGCGAGATCAATGAAAAGAATGTCAGCCAACTGCTTGGGCGAATTGATATTGAATTCTCTGCCGGCCAGGTCCCAGATACGTTTTTCGAGGAGAGCGATCTCTCCGGTCACTTCATCGGACATGCTGCGCAATGTTTCCGTATTGAGGCGTATTCCTCTCTCTTCCATCCGAAAGAGAATCGGCACGAGCGGAAGATCAAGCGTCGCATAGACATCGAGCAGCGTCCGCCCGGTTTCCTGCGTCGCCGAAATATCCTTGAGTCTCTGTCCGAGAAGAGCGTTGATCCGATAGAGCGCGGCAGCCCGTGTCTTGACATTCTCCGCTCCGAGCTCGCGCGAGACGAGATCCGAAAAATTCTGTCGACTCCCCGCGTCCAGAAGATACTCCATGAGCGACACGTCACGCGCCACTCCGGCCAAAAGTATCCCTTCCCGCATCAGACGATGCATCACAGCCTTGGCATCGAAAACGATTTTTGGACGCTTCGGATGCTCAAGGAATTCCCTGAGGGCTTCTTTCGTTTCCGTATTCCACTCGACGACGACCTGAACATCTTCATCCGTCGCGCACTCGATTTCCAGAATACCTGTCCCGCCGAAAAGCGAGTCCGTCTCATCCGAAAGGACGAGAGCGATACCTCGCCCCTTCATTTCTTCCAGCCAAACCGAAACCTCGGTTCCCTTCTTCATTCTTTTCTGAACTGTCTTGGGAGAACGGGTTTTTCCGGCACTTCCCTCTATCCGAACCGTTCCTTGTCCTGGTATTTTTTTGAGAAGACTGAAGAACTCGCACTCGCGCAACAATGCGGCCACCTTCTCCTGTTCGAAATCATGCGTCACACAATCGGCCAGAGCAAGCGTCACCGGAGCCGCCGTATCGATGGTACCCAACTTTTTCGAAAGGAAGGCACTCTCTTTCCCTGACTCCAGTTTCTTCCGCAGCGATTCTTTCACATCCCCAAGATGCGCGTAGATATTCTCCAGAGTCCCGAATTCCCGAAGCAGATCGGTAGCCCCCTTCGCACCGATTCCTGGAACACCCGGAATATGGTCCGAAGTATCCCCCGCCAAACCCTTGTAATCCGGAATAAGTTCCGGTCCGAATCCATATTTGGCCTCGACCGCCGTCCGATCATACAAGACGAGATCCTTGAGTCCCTTACGGATAGAGAATACGCTGATATGTCCATCGACCAACTGCAAGGCATCATTGTCACCCGTCACGATGACCACGTTCACCCCGAGAGCCCCTGCCTGCTTGGCGATACTTCCGACGCAGTCATCCGCCTCATACCCGGCAAGTTCGTAGATCGGGATATTGAATGCCCGCGTCATTTCCTTGACCTTCGGGATCTGCGCATAGAGATCGTCCGGCGCCTTTTGTCGGGTCGCTTTGTACTCCGCGTATAATTCATCCCGAAAGGTCGGTCCAGCCAGGTCGAAAGAAGCCGCGATATACTCCGGGTGGAATTTTTCCAAGACTGAAAGAAGCGTCATCGTGAAACCGTACACCGCCTGCACCGTTTCACCGTTCTTCGTGGTAAGCGGCGGCAAAGCATGATATGCCCGGTGAATAAGCGCATTCCCATCAAGCAGGACCAAGGTTTTCGCTTTCTGTTCCATGAGTTGAGTATACCGCGTCGGACAAAAAACCGCATCAAATCTTGACTTGAATCAATTTTTGTGATAAAAGAAATTATCCGATTATTCGGTCCGCGTGTTCATTTACATGTTATAGGAAAGGATCCTTCATGCCCCTCGCGACTTCCCTGAACTTTCTCGTCCTGATCCCGCTCAAATGGTTTCTCCATCTCTTCGGCATCACGGCTCTGGTCGTACTCGTACTCCTCCCCCTCCTCCTTGCGTGCTTCCCAGAAACACCGAAGGGCGCCGTCCTGATCCTCGCTTACACTGCCTCCATCACCATGCAGATCTCCGGATCCGAATGG
>JAYRFE010000077.1:0-4938 GCA_041908545.1 Candidatus Moraniibacteriota bacterium | reverse complement strand
CGTCCGCTAAGTCTTGCAGTTGAGAGGCGTATTCAGTCTCAGAATATGCCTCACGTTTAATCCATCGAGTCAGACTTTCCTTGGTCGTCTCGTCCATCGCCGAAAAATCCTCACCGACGGTCTCGATATCGAAAATAAGGGTCGCCATATGACTCTGAATACGAAGTCTGTTTCCTCCCCAATATAGCCGGAATCCGCCCTTCCGGCACTATTGCTCTTTTTTTGATTATATGATATAATAAAAAAAGTTATTTTACATCCCAATTCCGGAGGGATTTATCCGGACATCCACACTTTAAAAGGAGATCACCGTGGAACATCTGAGTTTGATTGCCATCGCACTGTGCGGGTTTTTCGCCGGGTGCTCGGCGCATATCAACCCCTGCTCGGTCCCTCAGCGAGAACCAAACTACTCCTGGTTTATCATCGCCGGTCTCATCAGCGCCGTCACTATCTGGCGCGGCATCGAAGAATCACCATTCTGGTTCGCCATGAAGGGTGGAGGATCACTCCTGCTCGCCGCCGTCATAGGAGCATCACTCTCATGGATTCTCAGAAAAAAGTCGCCGATGGTCGAAGATTGACCCCCGGTCTCATACCCCTGCTCCGCCCGATCCTCACCAGATCGGGCACTTTTTTTACAAAAAAAGAAGGGTCCTGATAATGCGCGATATTCCGCGCATCCAGGGTACCCTTCAAACCCCAAAAAAACAATTACGATACGCATCCATAATAGCCAAGGCTACCGATTCATGAAATACCGTACCGCTCCTGGTACGCCAGAATAGCCGAGAGCTCCTCCTGATGTCCTCCCTCCGATCGCAAAACGGTCACGAGATCACCAGCTGTCGCCGCGGCGATAAGCGACACTCCATATTCCTGCTCGAATTGCTGCGCCGCTGAAAGATGGGTTTCTACCCCACGCTCCTGACGATCGAAGGCAACGACACATCCGGCCAATGTTCCACCTTGCGCAGAGATGATACTTGCCGCCTCACGCTTACTCATACCATCAGAAATGACATCATCAACGATCCACACCTCCCGATTATTGAGGGGTGCACCGATCATAACACCTCCCTCTCCGTGATCTTTGATTTCCTTCCGATTCGAAGCGAAGGCGATATTCATGGAATACTCCTGCCAAATCGTCAACGCGAGCGCGGAAACCAGAAACGTTCCCTTGTACGCCGGCCCGAACAGCACCGGCAGATGATCCTTGTACAAAATCGGATAGAGCGCGTCCGCATACGCCAGCAGGAGCACCCCCAAAGACTCCCCCGTTACGAACCTTCCCGCATCAAAGAAATACGGCGAGATACGTCCACTCTTCAATATTCGACCTCCGGGAAAACATCCAAGAGCTCCTACCTCAAGAGCATGTCGGATGAAACTCTCAGGCATACGCCTCTCTTCTTTCATGACCTTCTCCTTCTCTTCTTAATGGTAAAGGACAAAAAAAACCAGCTGATGCTGGTCTTGAGACTAAAATACGGATTCCGAACTGTCAAACGATCAATGAATGGTCTGCCCGTCGGGTACCCCGGCGCTCTCGGTCGCATGCGGATACGCCTTCCGAAAAGCGACGATGAACGCGGTCAACGCGGTATCATCGGCGATCAGCGACTTCAGATTTTCCGGATGCTCATACTGTTCGGCGATTCTGTCTGCTCTTTGCTTGATTTTCTCAAGAGGGTATCCGGCAAGATACGCTCGCAAAGCAGCTGCTCCGTCTTCCGAATTCAGCCAATTCCGAAAATGCTCCGAGTCCGCGGTGATCCAGGACGATATATCGCTTCCTTCAGCAAGGACGATACAGATCTGAAGCTCATTCCCGATCTCCTCGAGTTCATCCGCCGAATACTCGGGCAACTCCACCCTCGGTACCCCAGCCGAAACCGGTGCTTCATAAGACATTCCCGATTCCATAGAAAATATCAAAATAAATTATTTCTTCCTCCAGTATAGACTCTTTTCTTCTGGAGAGAAAAGAGCGTATGGGTTGCTCCAAAAAACAAGAGGGGCGAAAAGAAACAATATGTTCTTTTCAATAAGACCTCATTCTTCACCGTCATCTTCACGGAAGCTTCGGGCAAAAAAAACAGCACCTCTTGGGTGCTGAAGAACAAAGTGAACAACATTTCTCAGCCATACAAATCGGCGTAAATACGCCTCCTGATTTCATCATCGAGAAACACATCATTACCGCACTGATACACTTTGTGGGCCGTATCTTTCCTGAAGCTGACGTTCACTTGCACACAGCCGTATTTTTCAAGATAGGTTGGCATCACTCGATACACCTCCCTCCTCCTTTCAATTTCTTTCCAAACAAAAAATAACAAGAAACACAAAACGATTGCCAGGAAAGCCAGAAAAACATCCTCGCGAGACAAATAGAACCCCCGTTGCGAGAAAAACCTCCGACTAGCTGTCACGATATTCTCCCTTACTGTTACGTTTCAATTGATAAAGACCTGATTTACCCGCCCGATGACGTTTAGCACATCTGCGTTGCATAGAAACGTAACACTTGGGGGGGGTATTGTCAACCAAAAATCTCCCAAATCCGGAAGATTTCACCTGTAGCCCTAAGGGGGTCGAACGGCCTGCGATCCGCCATGAGCGGATGCACTCTATAGGACTTCCGCCCTCTAGTCCTCGGAAGACCTCGGTCACCCCAAACGGGCAAACAGATGTTTTCCCGACCCCTTTCCCGTTCGACTCCCCTTGGGTGCCATGAAACAAAAAATCCCGAGAATAAATCTCGAGATTTTTTGCTCCACAGTAGCCCTAAGGGGAATCGAACCCCTGTTTCCTCCGTGAGAGGGAGATGTCCTAGCCGCTAGACGATAGGGCCTCATTTTCATTCTTCATCCGAAGAGATCGGCACAGTGGCACTCTGCGCGGTTCTCAGCAGGGGTGGTAGGAATCGAACCTACGCAAAGGGTTTTGGAGACCCTTGTACTGCCACTATACGACACCCCCGGTTTTATTTTTCTCTTAATCACTTGAGTAAAGCATTGTACGCTGAACCGAACCGCTTCGGATTTCCTCCCCTTATCTTCAGCGAGCTCCTTCGTAGGATAAGCCCCGTAAGAGGGTAAGTCAAAAGGTCAGTGAAAAAATCAATCTCGAAAAGATCCCGACGCATCGGGATCCAGTCTCAGTGCCGTCCATCCCGAAACATCGTGTCCATCACCCGAAGACTATTTCTTCTCGGCGTGCGTCGTGTGCTTACGGCAGAACTTGCAGTGCTTGTTCATTTCAAGCTTCTCCTTGACTTTTTTCTTGTTGCGCTGGGTGTAGTACGTGATATTGCCGCACTCCGAACACTTCAGCTTGGCCATGTTGTCTTTGATGGTTCCCATAGTCTTCCTGCCATTCCTTATGAATACGATGTATGTAATGTACGGAATTTTTCCCTTCCCGTCAATACGGAATGATTTTCTTCTTGCTTTTAGGCTTAATTCAAAGGTATTTTTCCCACGCACCCTTCATCCGTCCTCTCAAACCGGAAACCGGGCCGTCACGACTTCCAGTTCATCAAAACCTGTCTCGGCATCAGGCAAGCGCTTATATATCGCGTCTTCTAGGACACCAATCACGAGTTCAATGGTAAAAAACACCGGGCAGCCCTCCTTGAGATGCCCACCATAACAGCATCCTTCACGATCTGAAACAGAAGCATGAATATGACAACCCTCCGAAGAGAGCGTCCCCGTACACGAAACGATTTCGAGTGGTCCGTCGATTTTTTTCACGATATGTTCGCCCGAATCCTGCTTGGGCATACGCAAAAATGCGTATTGCACACCGCCCACTGCCGAGAGGATGACTCCCGCCGCTACCCCATGCTTCGCTACGGCTTCCTCTATCCCTTCTCGGAAATACTGCCCCGGTTTCAGTCTCACGGTTATGGTACGCATATCATTCGTCGTTTACAGGTATTACTTCCGACCGGATCCACTCTCTCCACGAAAAAACGGAGGTCATCCACCGTCTTGTCGGTCAGATCGAAACCGAATACGCGCGAAAGCGGTATCCAATCGAAATCCGCGCCCTCACCGAGACGCATCGTCGACTTGTCCCGATCACTCTCGACGAAAAACACATACCGCCAGACATTCCTTTCCTCGTTCAGATAGTCCCGGAGCGGCACGATTTCACCCGGCACGAGATCGATATCCAGCTCTTCCTTCATCTCCCGACGGAAAGTCCCCATCGGCGTCTCATCCCCCTCGCTCAGACCGCCGAAGAACCCCCACTTGTGCGGATTGACCGTCGTATTCCCGTCCCGCTTATGGAGCAGGACCGACTGATTTTTCGGGTTATACAGAAACCCACCCGCAAAGAATCGTCTCGCATCCATGTTGCTTTCAATCAACATCATATTCACTTTCCTGTCGCACATTCCGAAGGATAGCATGCTTTCATTCAGGACGAACGACGGAATTTTAAGCGCCATGGCACTTCTTATAATCGCTAACGGGGAGCAGAGTAAAAAACCTGTCTTCGTTCTGTCCGAGGGATGCGATTTTAAACGATTCACGCTCCGTGACATCGTTTATACTTCTTCCCCGATCCGCACGGACAGGGGTCGTTGCGGTTGACGGTGCTCGTATTCACGATCGGTTTCTGCTCAATCGGTTCAGCCGCCGGAGAGCCACCCGAAGGAATCGCGCCGGCAAATTGGCCCACGCTTTCGTCCGCCCCGCGGAATTCGAGATTGACCTGCGGCTGAACGACGGCCGCGACCGGTGTCGCTCCCATCGGCTCGAGCTTCAAGAGCGTCATGAGATAAGTCTTGCGCACGCTGTCGAGCAACAGAGTGAACAAATCATACGCCTCACGTTTGTATTCGATCAGTGGATCGCGCTGACCGTATCCGCGCAGACCGATACCTTGACGCAGATAGTCGATCTCATCGAGGTGATT
>JAYRFE010000076.1:0-17241 GCA_041908545.1 Candidatus Moraniibacteriota bacterium | reverse complement strand
TGTCGCACAGGAAATCATCGGAGCTCGGGCTCCTGCTCCAGCGAAATAGTCGTCGAGCTGAGCACCGAGTTGGGGTCGTATGAGATATCAAAGCCAGTCCTTTTGGGCTGGTTTTTGATTGATTGACAGAGAGGCCAAAAAGAGTAAAATATATCGTTGAATCTTACCAATTGAGAGCAGGTGTTCCCGAGCAGAAAACGGCTTACAAATAGGTCTTTTTCTGCTAGGGCACATTCGAAGATTCGAGAGTTGATGGTTTATTGTACAGGGGATTTGAGATAACAGGTGTGTCTTAAATTTTTTTCAGACAAAGGAGGATTAAAAAAGTGAATCAGGAACCAAAGAACTATCAAACACTGACCATCGCAAGGGTGAGTATTGATCGTCACGGCCTCGTCATGATTGATTTTGAGGGAGGATTGGCCTTTGGAATGAGTCATGAAACTCTCCTGCAACGATTTGGCATTGATTGGCACAATCTTAACATCGGTCAGCAGCTCGTAATCATAGGCAAGGAAGGCAACAGCCACGATGATCTGTGTGGTATCGGAACAATCAAAAATATGTGGGTCTGTACCGTCGAATGATTTTACCTGCTAGGTTCTTTTGTGGGGAAGGGCTGTCATGACTATCATGACGGCCTCATTTTTTTGTCTTTGGATATAGAATTAAGGGGATTTTGGTGACTGAATGGGGGATATGAAGTGAGGGTGGTTGAGGGCTGAGAGTTGGGAGCGCATACGGATGAGAATGGTGCCTCTTGACAGGATAAAAATGGCTTGGTACTATGTCTCTTGATGCTCCGCTTTGGCACTTTTTTTATTTTGATGAAGTGCCGGGGCGAAACAAAGCCTTTTAAATAAATAATCGAATTGTAGAGCTATGGCAGAGCAATTTCAGCGGACCAAGCCGCACGTGAATGTCGGGACTATCGGTCACGTCGATCACGGAAAGACAACTTTGACAGCCGCTATCCTGCATGTCTTGTCCCTCAAGGGATTTGCCAAGGCGCGCGGTGTGGATGAAATCGACAAAGCGCCGGAAGAAAAGGCGCGTGGTATCACTATTTCTACCGCACACTGCGAATACGAGTCTGACAATCGCCACTATGCGCATGTCGACTGCCCGGGTCATGCGGACTATATCAAGAACATGATCACCGGTGCCGCTCAGATGGACGGGGCTATCCTCGTGGTGGCTGCGACCGATGGACCGATGCCGCAGACCCG
This sequence comes from Candidatus Moraniibacteriota bacterium, assembly GCA_041908545.1. Classification (GTDB taxonomy): domain Bacteria; phylum Patescibacteriota; class Minisyncoccia; order Moranbacterales; family UBA1568; genus JAGOSP01. Next base: position 16,012 of record JAYRFE010000076.1, on the reverse strand, counting down.
TGAGCATATCCTCCTGGCGCATCAGGTCGGTGTACAGAATATCGTGGTCTTCCTGAACAAGGTTGACATGGTGGATGACGAGGAATTGATCGACCTGGTGGAAGCCGAAGCTCGTGAATTGCTCTCGAAGTATGAATTCGACGGAGACGGTGCTGCTGTTATCCGCGGTTCCGCAGTGAAGGCTCTGGCCGCCACTTCTATCGATGATCCTGCTGCGAAGCCGATTTTGGATCTTATCGATGCTCTTGATGCCAAAATTCCTGAGCCGGTTCGTGACAATGAAAAGCCTTTCCTGATGCCGATTGAAGATATCTTCTCGATTGAAGGTCGTGGAACGGTCGTCACCGGTCGTATCGAACGCGGTGTCGTCAACTTGAACGGAGAAGTGGAAATCGTCGGTCTCCAGGAAAAGACCATGAAGACCGTCGTCACCGGTATCGAGATGTTCAACAAGCAGCTCGATCGCGGGCAATGCGGTGACAACGCCGGTCTCCTGATCCGCGGTATCAAGAAAGACGATGTCCAGCGCGGTCAGGTGCTTGCCAAGCCGGGATCCATCACCCCACACACCGAATTCGAAAGCGAAGTCTATATTCTTGCCAAGGAAGAAGGCGGACGCCATACTCCTTTCTTCAAGGGGTATAAGCCGCAGTTCTACATTCGCACGACCGATGTGACCGGTGAAGTGACTCTTCCGGAAGGAACCGAGATGGTGATGCCGGGTGATACCGTCCGTTTGGTCATCAAGCTTCTGGCTCCAGTCGCCATGGAAGAAGGTATGCGTTTCGCTATCCGTGAAGGCGGACGTACCGTAGGTGCCGGTGTCGCGACGAAGATCATCAAATAGTTTTCGAGTGAATTGAGTCCCGATGAGCTGCCTCAGGGCGATTAATCGGGACGACTATTCTCTTGAATGTAACGAAGAGAAGAAAGTAAGCTCGAGTATCATGACAACGAAGAAAAAAGTTGATGATGCCCCGATGACACGCGTGCGGATTAAGATCAAGGCATATGACCACAAGGTCATAGACCAATCAGCGCGAAAGATTGTCGAAACGGCTGAGCGCACTGGCGCAGCCATCACCGGACCGGTTCCGCTTCCGACCGAAGTGCATAAGGTAACGGTGAATCGCTCGACATTCGTTCATAAGAACGCGCGGGATCAGTTTGAGATGCGAGTGCATAAGAGACTGATTGATATCTTGAATCCGAATGCAAAGACCATCGAAGGTCTGACGTCGCTTGACCTGCCTGCAGGTGTCGATGTGGAGATCAAGATGTAGAAACCGTCGAAAGGGGGAGAAAAAAGTGAATGTTTGCTCGTTCCAGTCCCGGAACAGTGTCATTATCCGATCAGGGTTCGCGTTGGAGACGATGTGAATTGGATCGGTAGGGCAAGGGATACTGAGCGGGTCAGAATACACCGAATGTTTTCGGTGAGAACTGACTGGCTCTTGGTCCAGTTTTTTGTTTACTTGAGAGTACGATCATGAAATTCATTCTTGGAAAAAAACTCGGCATGACGACCCTCTTCGATGAAACGAAGGGTGCCTTGAACGTGACTTTGATCGAATGCGGAAAGAATACCGTGACTTTGCAGCGTACCGCGGAGAAAGACGGATATATGGCTATTCAGGTGGAAGCCGCGAAGAATGCCCGGAAGACCGTCCGTCATGAGTTTCGTCTTGATCGGCACAGCCGCGATGAGAAGGCGGCCGCGCAGGATATGGAGAAATTCGCTCTGGACAGCGAGTTGGGCGTCGAACAGTTTGCGATAGGGGAGAAGGTATCCGTTTCCGGAGTGACGAAGGCGAAGGGGTTTCAAGGTGTCGTCAAACGGCATGGGTTTGCCGGTGGCTGGGCGAGTCATGGTGGAAAGCATGACCTGCGTAAGCCGGGATCCATCGGATCGACTTTTCCGGAACATGTGGTCAAGGGTCGCCGTATGGCAGGACGCATGGGCGGGGATAATTGTACGGTGCGCAACCTGACTATTTCCTATATCGATGTCGAGAAAGGGCTTATCGGGGTTCGTGGAGCTGTTCCGGGTGTCAATGGGAGAATTGTTGAAGTGATGAGCCTTAAATAAGTCTATGGCAAAAGTATCCGTCTACAATACGAGTGGGAAAAAGGTCGAAGAGATCGACTTGAATAACGCGCTTTTTGCGCTTCCTTCGAACGATTCGCTTCTGCATCAGGTATATGTCGTATTGTCGGGGAATCTCCGTCAGGTGATCGCCCATACGAAGACGCGTGCTGAGCGCAGCGGTTCCGGTATCAAGCCATGGAAACAGAAGGGAACCGGACGAGCTCGCATCGGCTCTTCTCGGGCGCCGCATTGGCGGAAGGGTGGTATCGTTTTCGGACCGCGGAGCAATCGGAATTTCATTCGTGAAATCAATCGGAAGATGCGGCAGAAGGCGACTCTGATCGCCCTTTCAGAAAAGATCCGATCCGGAAAATTCCTCGTCGTGGATGCCTTCGCGTTTCCTTCGCAGAAGACGCAGGAGTTCAATGCATTTCTCAAGACACTCCAGGTATCCCATCGGGGTCTTCTCGTCGCTCTGGATATTCAGGAAAAAGAAACCGAACGGATGAGTCGGAATGTCGAGAAAGTCGTCAATACGCTTGCAGTCGATCTGAATGCCAAAGAATTACTGGATAAGGAGTACCTCCTGATTTCCAAGCAGGGCATCGAAGCGCTGCAGGTAAGGTTCGCTGATTGGATTAAATAAGCGTTATGGCAGTTTTTGGAAAAACAACCAAGGAGGAGAAATCAGCTACCGCTCTCCCGGAGACACCGAAGGCGCTGAATGGTGCTTACGCGAATGGTATTCTACGGAAGCCCCGTGTCACCGAAAAGGCGTATTCCATGAATGCTGAGAACCGCTATGTGTTTGAGGTGGATGACAGTGCGTCAAAGCCGCAGATCAAGCGGGCGGTCGAATCGGTGTACGGGGTGCATGTGGTTTCGGTCAATACGGTGAGTCTTCCGAGCCGTGTCCGGCGTTTTGGTCGGACAATGGGACGGAAGTCCGGAGTGAAAAAGGCGATGGTTGAAATTAAGGAAGGCGAGAGTCTCGTACTCTTCCAGGCAGGAATGTAACGATATGGCGATCAAAATCTACAAACGCAATACCGCTGGGCGGCGCAATATGAGTATCGTAAAGCCGGATGGCATTACCGATAAGCGTCCGGAAAAATCGCTCACGGTCTCGAAGAAGAATTCCGCAGGTCGTTCCGGCGGGAAGATTTCGATCCGACATCGCGGTGGCGGGCATAAGCGATTGTTTCGGGTGGTGGATTTCCGTCAGAACAAATGGGGAATTCCTGGAAAGATCGCCGCTCTCGAAAAGGATCCGAACCGTTCCGGTCTCATCGCACTGGTCCATTATCATGATGGGGAGAAGCGGTATATCCTCGCTACGCAGGGTATGAAGGTCGGACAGGAAGTCTTGTCCGGAGAAGAGGCTCCGATTGCGCAGGGAAATCGGACGAAGTTGGGAAATATCCCTACGGGAACCATCATTTGTAACATTGAAATTCAGATCGGGAGAGGTGGACAGATCGTCCGGAGCGCCGGGACACAGGCGACACTGATGGCTCTTGATGGGCCGATGGCGACTATCAAGCTGTCTTCCGGTGAGATTCGTTTGGTTTCAAAGGATTGCTATGCGACCATCGGTCAGGTATCGAATTTCGAGCATGGCGCGGAGCGGATCGGAAAGGCGGGACGGAGTCGTTGGAAGAACAGACGTCCGTCGGTACGTGGATCGGCGATGAACCCGGTCGATCACCCGCATGGTGGTGGCGAAGGACGACAGCCGCTCGGTATGCATCCGAAGACGCCATGGGGCAAGCCGGCTCTTGGAAAGAAGACGCGGAAACAGAATAAGGCGAGCAACAAATACATCGTCAAGCGGAGAATGAAGAAGAAATAAGAGAAGGAAGCAGGAAGAAGTGCACAAACAGGGTGAATTCAGGGAAGGCTTGTGCATTCAATAAGTGGTCAGCTATAAGCAAATCGAGATATGTCACGAAGTTTAAAGAAAGGACTCTACGTCGATCCTCGGGTACTCAAGAAACTCGAAGGGAAGAAGGTCGGTGATCGAACGGTCATCAAGACCTGGTCCCGTGCCTGCGTCATCGCACCAGAGATGGTCGGGTTTACTTTTGGAGTGCACAATGGAAAGGACTTCATCTCCGTATTTGCGACTGAAGAAATGGTTGGCCATCGATTGGGAGAGTTTTCGCCGACACGCACCTTCCGCCGTCATGGTGGAAAGATGCAGAAGGAAATCGAGCAAGCCGCGAAGCAGCGTGATCTGGATGCCGCCAAGGCTGCCAAGACCGCCGCTCCTGCCGCTAAGCCTAAGAAGAAATAACGACGTATGAAAGTACACGCATCACTCAAAAATCTTCGGATAGCCCCCCGCAAGGTGCGACTCGTCAGCCATACGATCGTCGGTCTTTCAGCGAGCGCAGCGGTCATCGAGCTGTCCAAGCAGCTGAAGCGTTCTTCCGATCCGATGTTGGACCTTCTGAAAAGCGCGATTGCCAATGCGAAGAACAATTTCGGTTTGGACGAGGAAAATCTCTACGTGGCACAGGTATGCGTGGGCGATGGACTCCGGATGAAGCGGTTCGAACCGCGGGCATTCGGTCGTTCTATGCCGATTCTCAAGCGTTCTGCGAATATCAAGGTGATTTTGGAAGAGCGTGAAGAGGGGAAGAACCGTCGAGAAACCGTGAAGAAGCCGGAAATCGTGACTATCAAGGATGCGGCAGCGACGGAAGAAATCACGACCGCCAAAGAAGAAAAGAAAAAGCTCGGAATCGTCGTTGATCGTAAAATGGAAGCGAAGCCGAAAGCGGCACTGCGTTCCGTCAAGAAAGTGTTTCAGAGAAAAGCTTCTTAAATAGAGAGAATCACTATGGGTCACAAAACCAATCCAATCGGAATCCGCCTCGGTATCACGGCTGACTGGCAGTCTCGCTGGTTCGCCAATCCGAAGTTGTTCAAGACGCAGTTGCGCTCGGATGTCGAAATGCATGATTTTATCATGAAGAAGTGGAAGCAGGCGGCTATCGCGAGCGTCCAGATCGAGCGTTCGGCGGCGACCATCCGGGTCATTATCGAAACATCGCGTCCGGGCGTTCTTATCGGTCGTGGAGGTACCGGTATCGAAGACCTGGCTCGTGTCGTGAAGAACCACTTTTTCCGCGGTAAGAAGATGGATTTGAAAGTCGAAGTGAAGGAAGTCAAGCGGTTCGAGGAGAGCGCATCATTGATCGGTCAGCAGATCGCTGAACAGCTTGAGAAGCGTATCCCGTTCCGACGGGCACTCAAGGGCATGATCGACCAGGTGACTCAGAACAAGGATATCCTCGGTGTGAAAGTCGAAATCTCCGGTCGTCTGGGTGGCGCTGAAATGCGCCGTCGGGAATGGTTATCCAAGGGAAAGATCCCGCTTCATACTCTGCGTGCGGATATCGACTTCGCACGGGTGGAGGCGAATACGACCTACGGAGTCATCGGTATCAAGGTCTGGATATACAAGGGCGAGAAATTTGAAGAACAATCCACAGAATAGGAAGTACGTCTATGCTAACAATGCCTCGAAAAGTCAAGCATCGAAAGGTCCAACGTGGCGGATGGTCGGGAAGTCCGGCGACCCGTGGCACGAAGGTGAGCTTTGGAAGCTATGGTTTGAAGACGCTCGAAGAAGGGCTGATTTCCGCGCGCCAGATCGAAGCCGCTCGTCGAGCGATGACCCGATCGATACAGCGTGGTGGAAAGGTGTGGATCCGTATTTTCCCGGATAAGCCGATCACTAAGAAGGGCGAACAGACACCGATGGGAAAGGGAAAGGGAAGTGTGGATCATTTTTCGGCAAAAGTCCGTGCCGGGCGTATACTGTTTGAGCTTGATGGTATTTCAAAGACGGCGGCGGTAGAGGCCATGCGTTTGGCATCACATAAGTTGGCAGTGAAAACGAAATTCGTCGAACGTCACTCATCACTCTAGAACGAAGCTATGAAAACGAAGGAATTAAGGGAAAAAACTGAGGGTGAGCAGAAGAAACTGCTTCATGAGCTTGCGGAACGGGAGCGCGAACTTCGATTCAAGATCGCTACTCGTGAAGAGACCAAGCATCATGCGCTGCGTCTGACGAAGAAGGACATCGCCCGTCTGAAGACACTTCTCGGGGAACGCGAATTGGCGCTTGACTAAGCTCAAGAATATTGTTAGAATCGCATTTATCGTTTCATATGGAAAATAAGATGACACAAGTGAATAAGGCACCGAAGTTTCAAGGTATCGTGGTGAGCGATCGTATGGACAAGACCATCGTGGTTGCCGTTGAGACCTTGAAAACGCATCCGAAATACAAGAAGCAGTATATTTCGACCAAGCGTTTCAAGGTACATGATGCGGAAAATACCTATCGGGTCGGTGACAAGGTCATGTTTCGCGGGTGTCGTCCGATGAGTAAGGATAAGTGTTTCATCGTGATAGCTGACTAATTCAGACGGAAGTGAGGTAGAGGATTATGATTCAAGCGGAAACCAGATTGAAAGTCGCCGATAACAGTGGTGCCAAAACCATCGAATGCTTCAAGGTGCTCGGTGGGACAAGGCGCCGGTATGCGAGCGTGGGTGATATCATCGTCGCGGCCGTCAAGTCAGCTGAGCCGAGAGGCGCAGTGAAAAAGGGGGACAAGGTAAAGGCGGTAATCGTCCGTCAGGTAAAGACGTATCGGCGGAAGGACAATTCCTATATCCGTTTCGATGAGAATGCGGCTGTCATTTTGGAAGGAGCCGGTCAGGAACCGAAAGGAACGCGCATTTTCGGTCCGGTGGCACGTGAGCTCCGTGAGAAGGGATTTGCAAAAATCATTTCATTGGCACCGGAGGTGCTTTAGCGGGGGGTTTTCTGGAACTGCGTTGGCTTTGATAGCTTTGAGAAGAAGGCTTCTAGGACTATCAGAGCGAATGGAGGGAAGGAAACGGACCGATCGCATGACTAAAGAAGCTTAAGTAGTGAGGAATATTATGAAGATTAAGAAAGGCGACCAAGTGGAAATTATTGCCGGAAAAGATCGCGGAAAGCGGGGTAAGGTCATTCAGGTCCTTGCTACGGTGGAACGCGTGGTAGTTGAAGGTGCCAATCTTATCAAGAGACATCGGAAGCCTCGCAAGGAAGGCGAAAAGGGAGAAAGAATCGAGCGTCCGGCCCCGCTTCATGTCTCCAATGTCATGCTCGTCTGCCCGGAAACAGGGAAGCCGACCCGTGTCGGATACCGGATAGAGGGAAACGAAAAGGTTCGTGTGAGCAAGAAGTCAGGGAAAACAGTGTAATATCAGGCTACGAGAAAGAGCGTCCTTATGAATCAGGTCATATCAACAAAAGAAGCGTACACGAAGAAAGCGGTCCCCGGGATCCGTGAGGCGCTTGGTATACAGAATCCGATGGCCATTCCGCGTATCGAAAAGATCGTCGTGAATACCGGTATCGGAAAGGTTCTCAAGGATTCGAAGCAAGTCGAAGAAATCGTCTCTTCTTTGCAGGTGATCGTCGGCCAGAAAGTGGTGATGACGAAGGCTCGTAAGGCTATCGCCGGGTTCAAGATTCGTGAGGGATTGGAAGTCGGTGTCTCGGTGACTCTGCACGGAAAGCGGATGTGGGATTTCCTGGACCGCCTTCTGAACGCCTCGATTCCTCGGGCGCGGGATTTCCAGGGATTGAGCGAGGCCATCATCGATCAGTATGGCAATGTGAATATCGGTATCAAGGACCATACTATCTTTCCGGAAATCGTCCCTGAGAAGGTGCAGCATATATTCGGTTTCCAGGTGAATATCGTGACGACGGCACGGAATCGGGAAGAAGGAGTTCTCTTGTTCCGCTTCCTCGGACTCCCGATCGCACAGAAGGAAACAGAACAGAAAAGTGCCTAAATGATCTACTGAGAATATTTACGTTATGGCTAAGACATCAACCTACGTCCGTTCACTCAAGACCCCGAAGTTTTCCACTCGGACAGTTCGGCGTTGTTGGCGTTGCGGCCGGAAGCATGGATACCTGCGCATATTCGATCTTTGTCGGATCTGTTTCCGGGAATTGGCGAGCTCGGGTCAGATTCCGGGCGTGAAGAAATCATCTTGGTAATTGGACAGTCAATGAAGCTCTAAAGAAGGTATAAAAACTATGTTAGATCCAATCGCAGACATGTTGACGAGAGTGAGAAACGCCCAGGCTGCTGGCCGCGCTTCCGTCGTTTTGAGTTTCTCTTCCGTCAAGGAGATCATCGCCCAGATCCTCGTTCGTGAGGGGTATGCGTCTCGTGTCGAAAGAAGCGATGAGGATGGAAAGTCGAACCTTACGATATGGCTCCGCTACGAACAGGTCTCTCCGACGGAGAAGAAACCGGCTATCACTGAAATCGATCGTGTGAGCAAGGAAGGATGCCGGATCTATATGAAGCGGCATGATATAGAAAAAGTGAAAAACGGATACGGTATCGCCATCGTTTCGACATCGAAGGGAATCATGACCGGAAAAGAGGCATACCGGAAGGGTCTGGGCGGGGAGTATATTTGTAAGGTTTGGTAAAAGAACGAGCTTTCCGTGGCGTTGGTCTCGGAGTTCCGGTGGGGGACTTGGAGCGATGATGAAACGAGGACGTTCATGAAGTTATACTATGAGTAGAATCGGAAAAAAACCAGTAGCTATTCCATCGGGTGTCGAAGTGACGCTTGCCCGGGATATCGTCACCGTCAAGGGTCCGAAAGGAACACTCTCGTTCACACATCATCATGATGTCGCGGTCAAAAAAACCGATACCGAAATGACAGTCGAGGTGGTCGGTACGTCGAAAAAGGCCGCCGGTATCTGGGGAACAACCGTCATCCTGCTTTCCAATATGATAGAGGGAGTCACTCAGGGATTCGAAAAGAAGCTTGAACTGAATGGTGTCGGTTATCGTATGGCGGTTCAGGGGAATAAGATCAATCTTGCCTTGGGTTTCTCTCATCCGGTGGAAATGGCGATTCCGGCCGGTATCGAAGCGAAGGTCGAGAATAATGTCCTCTCTATCGCCGGTATCGATAAGCATCAGGTCGGGCAGTTCGCCGCCATCATCCGCGATCTGAAGCCGGTCGAGCCATACAAGGGGAAGGGATTCCGTTATGCCGGCGAGCTTGTCCGTCGTAAGGAAGGAAAGAAGACGACCACATAACATGTTCTACACCTATGATTAAGAGATTACGCGAGAAAAATCATCGTAAAGCGGCTCGGGATCGTCGGGCGCGTGCCAAGGTTTCCGGTACTTCGGAATGCCCTCGTTTGGCAGTGTTTCGGAGCCTTAAGGGTATTTCCGTTCAGGCAATCGATGATATGGCAGGTAAGACCATCGCGGCTGCAGATTTGCGCGAACTTGGGGGAACACTTGGTAATACGGTGCCTGGAGCGAAGGCGGTCGGTATGCTGATAGCGGAGAAGTGTCTGAAGGTCGGTGTGAAGCAGGCGGTTTTTGATCGCGGATCCTCTTTGTACCACGGGAAAGTTCAGGCATTGGCGGAGGGCGCCCGTGAAGGTGGTTTGGAATTCTAAGGGAGTATAGAAAATAACCTATTTGTTTGATAGAGTGAGCATATGGCAACAAAGCAAGACGGAAGAAAAGGGAAGAGCGGCGGCATGCGGCGTGAACGTCCGGAGTACGAGCAGAAAATGCTCGATTTGAGTCGTGTCACTCGTGTCGTGAAAGGCGGTCGTCGTTTCCGTTTCCGAGCGACGCTGGTCATCGGGAATCGCAAGGGAAAGGTCGGTGTCGGTGTTGCCAAGGGTTCCGATGTTTCCGACTCTATCCAGAAGGCATACAATGACGCGAAGAAAAACCTGATTACGGTGACTTTGGATCCTACAACCATGACGATTCCGCATGCGGTTCTCGTGAAATTAGGTGCCGCCAAAGTGCTTCTGAAGCCTGGTTTCAAGGGACAGGGAGTCATCGCCGGTGGAGCGGTCCGCGCAGTCGTCGATTTACTCGGTGTCAAGGATATCGTTTCGAAGTCGCTCGGCGCATCGAATCCGCTCAATGTGGCTCGCGCGACGGTGAAAGCTCTTGGGACACTGAAGGCTCCGAAAACCATGGTTGCCGCCGGAACAGTCTCTGCTGAGACGGAAACCGGATCAGTTGCTAAGTAAGGAAAGAGAGATTTTTGATAACGAAGAGCTATGCAAATTCACGAACTCACTCTCGCTCCTCGCAAGGAGGTCAAACGTATCGGTCGTGGCGGTAAGCGCGGTACGACGTCCGGACGCGGAACGAAGGGGCAAGGCGCACATGGGAAAAAGAAGGATCCTCTTTTTGAAGGTGGACGATCGACCCTGATCGATCGCATGAAGAAATCACGCGGTTTCAAGTCTCCGCATCCGAAGAAGGTCACCTTGACATTCGCTCAGATCAATGCCCGGTATACCGATGGGGAAACCATTACGATCGAAACGTTGCTCGCAAAACACATGATCACTCCCCGTGATGCCAAGTCCGGAGTGAAGATCGTCGCGACCGGGAAACTCTCGAAGAAAGTCTCTCTTGGAGAAGGGATTCTCGTGTCCGAGGCGGCCAAGGGTTTCTTCAAATAAAAACTTTTCGGATTTCATCGGAAAGCTCGCTTCTGCGATGCTTTCGGACAGGATCCTCGCAAGACTTCCATGATTCAAGCGATTACGAATATCTTGAGCGTCAAGGAGTTACGGAATAAGATCCTCTTTATTCTCGCGGTTCTCGTCGTATATCGTCTGGCGGCCAATATTCCCTTGCCGGGAGTGGATGCCGTTCAGCTGAAGCGCTTTTTTGACGAGAATGCTCTCATGGGTCTTCTCAATGTCTTTTCGGGAGGAGGATTATCGAATATTTCTATCATGCTGCTCGGGGTCGGGCCGTATATCACGGCGTCGATCATCATGCAGCTCATGACCACCATCGTTCCGAAATTGGAACGTCTCTATAAGGAAGAGGGGGAAACAGGACGTCAGAAGTTCAACATGTGGACGCGGTGGCTGACAGTCCCTCTCGCGGCCGTGCAGTCGTACGCGATGCTGACTCTTCTCCGCTCACAGGGCATCCTGGGCGAGATTTCTCCGTTCACGATGACGGTCATCATCATCACCGCTATCGCCGGGACGATATTTCTCATGTGGCTCGGTGAGTTGATCACGGAAAAAGGTCTCGGAAACGGTGTTTCGATGATCATTTTTGCGGGTATCGTGGCGAGTCTGCCATCGGGATTCTCCCGTTTCATCGCGACATGGGATCCGTCCCAGATCTTTGTATACTTCCTGTTTTTCGTGGTCGGATTGGTCACTATCGCCGGAGTCATTTTCATCAATGAAGGACAGCGGGCCATTCCGGTCTCGTATGCCAAGCGGATGCGGGGAGCGCAGGTATATGGGGGTGCGGCGACGCATCTGCCGCTTCGTGTGAATCAGGCCGGAGTCATCCCGATCATCTTCGCCGTTTCGCTCATTCTTTTGCCGACCATGGCTGCGAATTTCCTCATGCAAGCCGGTAGCAATGAGACCGTGCATACGGTCGCTCGAAGCGTGAGCATGTGGCTGCAGAATCAGTGGGTATACGGTGGACTCTACTTCTTCCTCGTGGTCGTCTTTACGTATTTCTATACGGCGGTCGTCTTCGATCCGGCAAAAGTCTCGGACAATCTTCAGAAACAAGGCGGATATATTCCGGGTATCCGTCCTGGAAACAGTACCGCGGAATATCTGTATCACATCGTAAACCGCATCACTTTGGCAGGAGCTTTGTTTCTCGGATTGGTCGCCGTGCTTCCGATCGTGGTGCAGGGAATGACCGGCATCCAGGCGATGACCGTCGGCGGCGTGAGTATTTTGATCGTCGTGTCCGTCGTACTGGAACTGATAAAGCACCTGCAGAGCCAGATGACGATGCGGAGCTATGACGGATTCTGATCGATTCGGGGAGGCAATACGATTTTGAACACGTCACAACACGACATGGAAAAAACCAAAAATTACATCCTCCTCGGTCCTCCGGGGAGTGGAAAGAGTACGCAGGCAGAACTCATCCGATCGGCTTTTCACTTGGCGCATATCGATATCGGTTCCGAACTCCGGGCTGAGGCGGAGAAGGAGAGTCCTTTCGGCCGTCAGATCAACCTCATCATCCATCAGAAGAGGGAGCTGGTTCCGGATGCTCTGGTCTATGCCGTGTTGGTCGAGGCGCTCAAGACGGTTCCGGAAACACAGGGAATACTCCTCGATGGAGCGCCGCGCCGTCTCACTCAGGTGGATGAAATCCTTGCTGTCTTCCAATCCTTCGATCGGCCGATGACCAAAGTGATTTTTCTGGAGCTTTCGGAAAAGGCTTCCATCGAGCGTATTTCGAAGCGGGTGCTCTGTTTCGGATGTCACCGACCTTTCATACTCGGTCAGGATATCGATCATCTCGAAGAACGGTGTCATATTTGCGGCGGACGTGTCGCTCAACGGAAAGATGATACTCCGGAAGGCGTACGAAAGCGTTTCCAGGTATTCCATGCCGATACGCTTCCGGTAGTCGAACAATTCGAAAAGACCGGTCAGGTGATACGTGTTGACGCGAACCGTGAACCACGGGTGATATTCGATGATATAGCGGGCCGATTATGAAAGAATATCGGGAAAAATCAGCAAAAGAATTAGGGGCTCTCCGGGAATCCGGGAATCGTCTCAGGTCGGTATTGGAAAAAGTCATACAGGCCGTCCGGCCGGGAGTTTCCACCAAGGAACTCGATACGATCGCTGAGCGGGAAATCCGCGCTGCCGGAGGGATACCGATTTTCAAGGGGTATGGTTCGGAATGGGGAAAGCCGTTTCCGGCTTCGCTCTGTACGTCCCTCAATCAGGAAGTGGTACATGGTATTCCAAGTGAGAAGCGCATTCTTCGTGAGGGAGACTTGGTGAAACTCGATATCGGCCTCCGATTCGAGGGAATGGTGACGGATATGGCTCGGACCGTGGCTGTCGGCTCGGTATCGGAGGAAGCAGAGCGACTTCTCCGGATCACGCAGGAGAGTCTCGATCTCGGGATAGCGAATATCCGTGCAGGCGCTCATCTGTCGGATTATGCGCGGGCGGTGCAGGGACATGCCGAGCGGAACGGATATTCCGTCGTGCGCGACCTGGTCGGACATGGTGTCGGTCATGAACTGCATGAGGATCCACAGGTGCCGAACTATTTCCATGCCGGTATCCGGGATTTCGCTTTCACGAAAGGAATGGTCCTGGCGCTTGAACCGATGATCAATGCCGGAGGGCTCCAGGTGCGTATCGCTCCCGACGGATGGACATTTATCACCAATGACGGGAAACTCTCCGCTCATTTTGAGGATACGATCATTGTCACGGAGAGCGGGACGGAAATCGTGACACGCAGCTAGGGATCAAAAAGGCGGACATGCGTATGGAAGAAAGGGGATATTTGGGAATCGATTGGGGTGCGACCGATGTCGGAGTCGCTTTCGCCGATCCGGAAACCCGGATAGCGCTCGGTCTGACGACGCTCCATAATGATGCGACACTGCCTGCTCGCGTGGCAGAGATCGTCGAACACGAACGGGTCGGGACGATCGTCATCGGAACTCCCTCGCATATCGATCGGAAAGAAATGGAGGACAAGAGCGAGACCTTCGGGAACGTTCTCAGGAAGCATATTCCGGCTCAGGTGCGCATCGTATACGAGAACGAGATGTTCACCACCAAGATGGCGCAATTCAACCTGAGAGAGCGTGGTACGAAACGGGTCTCGAAGCATGATGATGTCGAGGCGGCTCGTATCATCCTTCAGGCATGGCTGGAGAAGAGATAGGAGGCTTTCGGTGACTTGAAGCGCCGTCTCGGCTGTGGTAGCATACCCGTGTCCCAGGGAAAGCTGGAAGGACTTCCAAAAGGCTTCAATGCGTATCTTTGGGAAATAGGGGTCAAAAAAGAAGAAACAATGGAAAGGTGGCCGAGTGGCTCCGGGCACTTCACCCCGCCAAGGCGGGGCAGGCTGCTAACGTGGCGGGGGATAGCAAGGGAATATGTCGTACGTGTATATTCTTCAGGACATGATAAGCGGGAGACGCTATATCGGATCATGTTTTGAACTCTCTACTCGTGTAGCCAGACACCAACAGCATACAGGAGGTCGAACTACAAGAAAAGGTTATTGGCAGCTTGTTCGTTACAAGGTATGCCATAATATTGAAGAAGCGAGACAGCAGGAAAAGCTCCTGAAATCTTATAAAGGCGGGAACGCTTTTAAAAAGATTCTCTCGGGTGAAGCAAATTATGGAAAGGTGGCCGAGTGGCTGAAGGCACCACACTGCTAACGTGGCGGGGGATAAAACCCCTCGAGAGTTCGAATCTCTCCCTTTCCGCATTAAGCTCATAGTATCGAGTGACCCATGGCCTTAAATTTATGATCTATTTGTCTTGTTGAATGTGAAATGGAAAATATACTCTAAATATAAAGGGAGATCGTATAAAATTATCGAGATAAGGGATAGCGATAAGTTTGATATTTATATTCATCCTTCTAACAGTGTTTACTTTTCTCGCGAAGTCCTTAAAAATTTAAAGGAAGGGGAAAGAATTGAGGTGCAGTATAGCGATTTAGGAAGGAGAGTAATTGATCATTTTAGTGTTCATTCTTCAGGGCAACGCCATATTAAGATTTCTCCAGAACTTCCACCAACTGAAGTTATTCTAGGTCACGACCTCAAGAATATTATTACGGCAGTTCCACTTATAACTATGGTTGTTTCTGTTAATCAAAGCAATCAAGAAAACCCCACGGGAAGATGGTTTGGTTATTGTTTACCCGATGATACAGATTATTTGATTATAGATATGGTGGCCATTCCTAATAATTCAGAGTTGGGAATCGGTTTTAATTTTTCCATAAGCAATAAACAAAAAAGCAGAGAATCATTTGACGAAAAAACACTAGAGATGAAAAATTGCAAAATTAAAATTTTTACTCGTACAACCAACCATAAGCTTTCATTTATTCCTTGTAATGTAATATTTCATCAAAATGAAGGCAAAACACTTACTATTACAAGAGTAGAGAATAGGAAAATCCTTGCGGAAGTATCAAATCTAGAGGTAGTGAATATCGTGACCTAATCACCTCGATTCACTCGCCAGCCAAGACCTCCAAGAAATCCCTCAATGGCTTGATTTTTCAGAGTTCTAGACCGATGACGCCCGCATCAAGCTCATAGTATCGAGGGTGACGAGAAGTGGTCATATATGAACCATAAAAGCATGAAAACAATCCTTGTTGATGCCGTGCACGCTTTCGTGGTGGAAACCGAGAACGGTTTCGAGATTTTTGAGCCGATGCGGAAAATGCTTGATGAGTTCCCGAATACGAAGATTATCCTTACTGGCGCTGATGATGAGCAATTCAAGAAGTTCGGTTTGGCAGGAATGCCTTATGAAGTTTTCACGCTTAAGCATCATCCGGAAAAGACCGACTCGGCTTACTATGAGAAAATGTTGGATCATTTCGGTTTGAACAAAGACGCCGTCGTCTATTTCGAGCATGATGAGCGTGCGGTGAAGAGTGCGCGATCTGTCGGTATCATGACTTATCATTATGATAATGACCGAAAAGATCTCGGAGCGCTCAGGGGTTTCCTGGTTGAGAATATGTAGGAGTAGTTTCGGTGGTGCTCGGGAGTCGATGAATGTGAGTCGTGAAAGTATGAAAACAATCCTTGTCGATGTCTACGCGCTTTCGTGATGAAAGACGGAGCGGTATCGTCGATATTGGGAATGAAGTTCAGACATATGCGGATGGAAATGCCACAATCGAATAATGCGGCTTCTGCCGGTGAAGCGAAGGTTGACGAATACGTGCGGCGTATCCGAGCCGGCGAAACGGGCGTACTTGAGGGGTTGCCGGACGTTTTTCGTCGGTCTGTTGAGGGAAAGTTG
>JAYRFE010000075.1:0-3439 GCA_041908545.1 Candidatus Moraniibacteriota bacterium | reverse complement strand
TTCTTTTGCGGAGACTCGGGTGATGGCAGAATCGGAACCGATATTTCTCTTGCCCCAAGAACGCCCTCCATATCCGATCGCCACCCCCCATTTCCCCAAGACGGTCCAGAAACGATTTCAAAGACTCTCACTCCGACAAAAGTGAGAGCACTGAAGGAAACCAGCAACGCGAGGACACCAGCCTTGCTTGCTCCCCGTGAATACCGCAATCGGGTTCGTCCGAAAAATACGCTCATTTCTTTGGCATATCCCCTGCCTTTCCGGCAAACGGAAAATTATGGACGAGTAATGAGCAGTATTCCCCCGACACCCTCCACCGAACTCACCCCGTCTACTCCGCGAAAGTACAGATCATCGAAGAGAATCCGTATTTTCAATTTCCCCTGATTCTTTTCGAAAACCATATCTTCGGGATCAACCTGTCTCGATACGGATCGTGTCTCAGATACCGTATCTTCCGATGCTCGCTGTCCGAACCGATCGAGAAGCCACCGGGATTTTTCCATCATGTCGACATCGGCGATCACCTTTTCGGTCTTCGTATCCCTCACCCGCAATACTCCGTCCGCGAGTACGATCGCCTCATCGCCTGCTTCAGCCGAGCACCCAGGATTGCAGGAGAAGCGGTACAGACGCGAATACCCGATAACATTGGTAACATTCCGACGGTTGGCGGAAAACCGATAATCATAATCCGCATCCGTCGTCATCTCCTGACTGTCGTCCATTTCAGACTCATATCCGACACCGAACACTGAAAATACCTGCTCCGGGGTCAATGCTTCCGCAGGGGAAACTCCTACCCGCTTGACCGCCTCATCCAGTCCGCGCGTATCCCAGAGGTATCGGACCACCGACCTGATTTCCTGCTTCTCTTTCTCCGGAATCGAAATCTCATCCTTCCGATTCAAGGAACCGTCAACCAGAAGAGCGTTCTTCGCGAGCAATGCTTCGAGACGATACGATTGATTCGATCGAGCGACTGCAAAAACGCTCAGGGGACCGAATGAGAAAACGAGAACGCTTATCGCCGTGGCGAAGAAAAGGTACCGGACGTCGTCCCGATTTTTCGTCAGATTGAACACGGAAACCCCGATCATCCATAGACCGAAAAGTATCATCCCTCCCCGATTCGCGGTCAATCCGTATTCCGAAACCCGGATGAAGACCGCTCCCCACAAAAGCATGGCCAAAGGAATCAGGGTCACAAAAAACACCTTCGCCATCGGACGGATCCACAACGATTGATCCCTGCGCGGAAAAAGCAGAAAGCAGGTCGCCACGCCGAATAACGCATACCAGAATATGAGGAATGCTACCGTTCCCTTGGGCCATTCCCCCATCAGGAGTATCTTCCCGCCATAGAGATAGAGAATGCTCCCGTAGAGGATAAGCAGCGGAACAAGTACGTATTTCGAAAATACTTCGAAGACATAGGGATATTCACCCATCACCTCGAGATGGTCGAATTGTTTCGGAATACCCGCCAAAAAAACGGTCGTACTCACCAATCCGACGATCAAAAGCCAAATCCGGAAATACCATTCCGGCTGAAGCTGCCATTCGAAGAGGAATTGCAGGCTTGCCAAAGAAGCGACGATACCGACAAAGAGTGTTCCCGTAGAGAATACGGTGAAGAAAAGCCTCCCGAAGAGCTGCCGATTATACTGCCAAAATCCGTTCACTTGCCGAGAAGCGAAGTACGGTGCCGAAAACAAGGCGATGATACTCACGAAAAGCAGAAGGAATACCTGAAGAGCATCGATAGCCCGCATCGCTCCGAATCCCTCCGGAAGAAACCAAAAATATCCTTCCGCAAAGATGACCAGAAGCGCGCTCACCACCGCCTTGCTCCGTCCGAATCGTTCAGCGAATATGTATCCCGCCGACCCGACGAAAAAACTCACCCCGAAGACGATGATTAGCTTCTCGATCCAGGCCGGAGCCGTACCATCGGAAGCATTCACGGCAAGGCCCGTTCCGACACAGGCAAACAGAACCGCCAGAGGGAACCGGGCGATCACTCCCCGAATCATATCCACGCTCAGCCTAAGGAATACGAGATTCATGCTCATGTGATTACTGCTTAACCTCCTTCCATTATACTCCCGAATCCGGCATATAGGCTACAGGTTTCCGTTCATCAGATAGGATGAAAAACGGAGCGGGATTCGTATCCCACTCCGTCTATCATCCGTCACCTCAGTGACTACGCTTTCTTGGACGTCGGCCTTTTCTTTGCGGTCTTCTTCTCGGTATCCGCTTCTTCCTCCTTCGCTGATTTCTTGGCCGTCTTGATATCCGTTATGATATTCCGAACCGCTTCCCGCACTTCCGAAATATCACTCTTTTTCTTCGGCTGTTTTGTTTCAATGGACTCGACGACATTCTTCGAATCGAGAATATGCAGAATCCGATCCACTTTGGCGCTGACATCATCCAATTGTCGCTTGAGACTCTCCATCCGCTTGTCTTCGATCAGCGGTTTCGGAGCGGAGAAAACAGAAGAGCGATATTCCTTACGAGGAAAACGCGATTCGCTTCCCCGATCATCCCGCCGACCACGGGTATCCGAAACAGCGCTTTCCTGAGCGCCGAAACAATCCCGACAATAAACCGGTCGATCCCCACTCGGACGGAAAGGAATCTCGCACGATTTGTGACATGAAGAACACTTCGCAGGAAACATCTCTCTCGGTCCATCATCCCGACTGTCATTCCGACGAAAACCCGGCTTACTGCCACCGAAACCCGGGCGACCACCACCGAATCCACCACGCTTATTCCCCCCGAACCCTCCTGCCTTTCGATATTCGCCCATAACGATGTATTCGCTCTTCATAAAATTATCTTCGCGCATCCTCTTCCGAAATACATCCATCCGATGCACCGATTCCGATACGGATAAACAATACCACTAAACTACAAAAACCGCAAATATATATCTCCGTCCTCAAAAAGAAACCGCCAGTGTCATAAAGACTCCTGGCGGACCGCATCGGCATCGGCTGTCAGTCGATATCGACAAGCTGGAAAACAAATGGGATGTTCAGAGCAACCATCTCGGCTCTTCCCGTTGCATGGTCGAGCACGAACGAATCATTCGGCTTGAGATAACGCGTACCGTCGACACGCGCGACCACAAGCGCGGTCACCGTAAAGACAGGCTCGCCGCCACTCAGAGATTCGCGAACCACCCTCGCGATATGAGGCCCTGTCGACGCCCGCTGATAATAG
This sequence comes from Candidatus Moraniibacteriota bacterium, assembly GCA_041908545.1. Lineage (GTDB taxonomy): Bacteria > Patescibacteriota > Minisyncoccia > Moranbacterales > UBA1568 > JAGOSP01. The sequence goes on along the minus strand of JAYRFE010000075.1, from coordinate 202 downwards.
GCCCCCGTACCCAGATCGCTCTTCGAGAGCATTCCGGCGTTGCCGGGAAAGACGATCTCTCCTCCCGAACCACCAGGAGCAGACTCCCAACTCACTTTCACAACCTTCATCGTATCCTCCTTGTTAATGAGTCACAAAAAAACGTGACTTTTTATTATAGCATACTATTAACATGCAGTCAATATCCGTGTTGGACGTAGGA
>JAYRFE010000074.1:0-3698 GCA_041908545.1 Candidatus Moraniibacteriota bacterium | reverse complement strand
CCGCGAGGCAGTCGTCGCAGAGGAAGAAATCCGGCGGGATCTCAGCGTGTCCATTGCCCGCACTTTCGAGTATCCGGAATCCGGTCTCTACCCGCCCGTCGATGCTCTCTCGGCGTATCGAGTCGATGCGCATATGGGTCGGAAGAGCGGCCAGTATTCTTTCGAATGTTTCCGCGTCATCGACGACTGCCTCGACTCCGTCGCCTGTATTCCGTATCGATCCGGATATGCCGGCCCGGATGCAGGCATTACGAATGAAGGGTCGGAATCCGACTCCCTGGATGACGCCGATGATGGTGAAACGGGTAAGAGTCTGTCGCATATTCCTATCACTGTACTCGGGTTTTCTCTTCTCGGCAAAACTAAAAATGATGCGAGTTGGAATGTCGAGGATTTCTTTGATGAAGATATGGTACCATAGGGTAGAATAGGGGATGTCGTCCGGATTATGGGAAGGCCGGTTTCTCTCGGTCGACATTTCTTGAAAACTGATGCAGGTAAACACTTCATTTCTTTTTCAAACATATGCATCTCCCGGATGAGTTTTTGAGTAGTGGAACAGCTTCCGGTTTTGCGGGAGTCGCGGCTCTTGCGGTCGGATTGGCGGTACAGAAAGTCCGAAGCGCGTTTCTGAAGAAGATCCCGGTATTGAAGGCGCGTCTGGCGACATTTCCGGATACGGGTTCCGGTCAGGGTATGGATTCGGAGAACCGGCTTTCAAAATTGGGACGAGAGAAAATATGGCGAATGGCTGCAGTCGGAGCACTCGTTTTTTCCGCCCAGATGGTGAATTTTCCGATCGGTGACGGAACATCCGGACATCTGCTTGGCGGGGTGCTTGCCGCGCTTATTCTTGGTCCGCTTGAGGCTTTTTTGGTCATGGTGGTCGTGCTCTCGACGCAGGCGCTCGTCTTTTCCGATGGCGGAATACTTGCGCTCGGGGCGAATATTTTCAATATGGGAATTGTCGGTGCGATCGGCGGGTATTCATATTTCAGATTCCTCGTGAAGGATTCGGGAAATACCAAGAAGAACTTCTGGTCGGGTGCGTTCGTAGCAGCCTGGTTCTCGGTCGTGTTTGCGGCGGTCGCGGCCTCATTCGAGATCGCCTGGTCGGGAACAAAACCGATCTTGACCGTGTTGCCGGCGATGATGTTCATACATATCCTGATCGGCCTGGTCGAGGGAATGATCACGGTTCTCGTTCTTACCTTTCTCAGAAAAAAGGATTTCCCACTTGAAATATTGAAGGAGGGGAAAGCGTATGTGGAGGAGTAGATGGAGCATGATGTTGCTGACGGCCCTCTTCATCGGTGGGGGCTTATCCTTTTTCGCATCTTCGTCACCGGACGGATTGGAAAAGATCGCCCAAATTCAGGGATTCCCGGGAGCGGAAACCCGGTTATCCGGTATTCTGGCGGAGTATCGGATTCCGGGAGTAGGGCAAGTTTCTTTCTCGGTATCGCTTGCCGGCCTGGTCGGGACCATGTTCGTTTTCGGTATGCTGTTTTTCCTGGGGAAGTATCTGTATCGTTCCGGGAGTCTGGAACGGTAAGATTTCGAGTGGGGTGGTATTCGGTTGCCCCGATGCGGTCGGACAGGGTTATTTTCCAAATTCCAGGAATCCTATCGAAGTGATGCCGAGGACGATGCCGGTCACCTCATAGACCGTGATGTTCTCGTCGAAAAGGAAGTAACCGACGAGAGCGAGCGTGATGATATTGAATACCACCATGAGCATGGAAGCGACCGCGATGTCCTCGTATTTATAGCTGTGGGCGAGCAGATTCATGCTGATGAGGTAGAGAAGAATTCCCCCTATATAGAGCGAGTTGTAGGAGTGCTTGACCCATTGCTTGAGGACTATATCGCCTATCGTGAGTAGCATGCCGGCTGTAATGGTGAGAAAGAGAGCCATAAATTTTGGATTTTTTAGGAGATTCCTTCTTCAGTATACAGTATGTCGCGGGGAAGCGACTCATGTCCTCTTATGATATGATGGAGAGAGAAAGAATAGCGGGTGATCCCATATCGTATGCCACATTTCGAAGGGTTCCGAACGGGTGAGTCGTCTCGGAAACCGTATCCGTTTCCGATTGAGGGGGTTCATCATGAGCGTGGGCCGAAGATCGAACGCATAGTCTGCCTGTCGGATATCCATAATGATCTCGTCGCGGCTCGGGCGAGTCTTGAACAGCGAGGTGTTGTCTCTCATGATGGGGAGTGGCGGCATCCGGTAAGCTTGATCATCACGGGAGACAGTATTGATAAACATGATCCGGATCCGGAAGTGCTCAGGTACTTCGCGCATCTTCGGAAGACGGCTCCGCCGGGTTATTCCGTGGTAATGCTGGCTGGAAATCACGAGATCGATGTATTGTCGCGGGCGGCCGACGGGGAGAAGGTCGGGTTGAACGAGAAGAAAATCGAATTCCTCGGATCGATGGATATCGTCCGTAAACAGGGATCGGTTCTCTATCTTCATCGGTATCCCTCACTCGGGTTGGTGCAGTCGCTCTGGCATCAGTACCGGACGCAGGGAGGAGATCCGGATACCTGGGACATCAACCGACGTTTTCATGAGGCCGTGTCGGTGATGCGGCATTCGCCCGAACACAGCAAGGCGGTATTTCGGGAATGCGATGACGGCGGAGACGGACAGGCGCTCAGCGGACTTTCTTCGGAAGAGTATTATCGGAAGTATGGCTCTCTTATAGGTCGGTTCCTGAACGAGATGGGAATAACGACGGTGATTCATGGACATAAGATTCAGAAGGAGGGCGGACAGAAGTTCGAGCAATATATTCCCGGTATCTCCATGGTGAATATCGATGCCGGCATATCGAGCGGAAAGAATCCCGAGCATCGGCATCGGATCGGCTCGATCGAAATTGCGCCTGTATCGGATGGAGGTATCGAGATCACGTGCGCCTATAGGCCGGGTATCAAATCCGGACAGGGGGATGTTCGGATACGGAAGACGACGGTGCACTGAAAAAGAGAGAATCGATCGGATCGTGAGGCGGACCACGCCTCATTTTTTCTTTCTCTTCGGACCTGTTTGACATACCCCAGGGGGGGTATTATTATGGTAAGTGTAATCAGGGAAATATGGATGAGAGCTTTATGAATGTCGAGAAAACGAAGCTGATCCGCCGGTTGAAGATCATCGAGGGCCAGGTGCGCGGACTACAGGAGATGTTGGAGAAGGATGTCTACTGTATCGATATCATCACCCAGACTTCCGCCGTCAAGCAGGGACTCACCAATATCGAGGACAAACTCATGGAATCGCATCTTGGGAGCTGCCTTATTCGGCAGATGAAGAATGGCCAGGAAGAGCGGGCTCAGGCGGAAATACTGAAAGTGTATCGGTTGAAGCGAAAATGATAATTTCCATATTCACCCAATAATCATCAGCTTATGCAGAAGATTTCAATCCATTTTGCGGCAGCATTGGCTCTCATGGCTGCTCTTCTCGGTTTCGGTTTCGGATACGTGCTGACTCCGGAGTATGCCATGTATGACAAAAGTCGTATGGATTTCGGTCGCCCCGATCGGACACTCGACCTGCGGTATATCAATGCGATGATCGCGCATCACCGGGGGGCGATATTGCTTGCCAAACAGGCGGAACAGAGTGAACGGGAAGAGATAAAGAGTCTCGCTCGGGAGATACAGGCGAACGAACCGAAGCT
>JAYRFE010000073.1:0-8837 GCA_041908545.1 Candidatus Moraniibacteriota bacterium | reverse complement strand
TGGCGTTTTGTCCGTTCGCGTCGCGAGCCGCTTTCGAGGTATGGGTTGTCGGGAAGCGCTCCTCCCCTTATTTCGAGCGTATCAATGACGATGAAAAATTCGCGTTGGCGGAGGCCATGCAGCGTTCCCTGTATGCTCTGTATAAGGGGTTGAAGGATCCACCGTACAACTTCTATATCCATACTGCTCCGTGTGACGGGCGTGATTATGAACACTATCAGTGGCATATCGAGATACTGCCGCATACGGCGACCTGGGCCGGATTTGAGCTTTCCACCGGTATCGAGATATCCACGCTTCAGCCTGAGGAGGCAGCCAAATATCTGAAAGCGCAGCTCGGATAGGCGTCACGGCCGAGGGTGGCGAGAGATTGCTCTGGCTCCCGGGGTTTTTTTGTCTTAGAATGGGAGTATATGCGGAAAAGATATTTCGTCGGAAATCTGAAAATGAATCTTTCATCTCGGGAAGAAGCTGAGCAGTATCTTTCGGTTTTGCGGCGCGAGTCGACCGGAAAACATTTCGGAAGCGTGATCGGTGTCATCTGTCCACCCATCATCTATTCCCGCGAATTCGATCATTTGCCGACTCCTTTCCAGAAAGGTGCGCAGAATGTCTTCTGGGAGAAGGAAGGATCGTTCACCGGGGAGATCTCTCCGGTGATGCTCAAGAATGATCATTGTGACTTTACCCTTATCGGGCATAGTGAACGGCGATTCTATGGTGGTGAGACCGACGCGGTGGTGTGTGAGAAAGTGCGGGCCGCATTGAAGTATCATCTGATTCCTATCGTATGCATCGGTGAGACTCAGAAGGAACGCGTATCCGGAATGGTCGATACGGTTCTCGTTCAGCAGATGGATGCCATTTTCGGGAATCTTTCCAAAATGCAGGCTGAGAAAATCGTTTTGGCCTATGAGCCGCGCTGGGCTATCGGAACCGATAAGCTTCCAACGACACAGGAGATCTTCCAGGTTCGGATCATGATACGGAAGTGGCTTGCGGAACGTCTCGGAAATGCGACCGAGGAGCGTATCTCGGTCCTATACGGAGGATCGGTGAAGGCGAGTTATCTGGGCGCGGTTTCATGGGAAGCGGAGATGGACGGGGTCTTGGTAGGGAGAGAGAGTCTTTTTCCCTTTGAGGTCGTCAAGATGATGCTTCTTCTCGAGGAGAATGGCGGGTATAAACCGAATGATACTGGGAAGTCTTTATGATATACGGAACCAAAGAATTGCTTGAGTCGGCACGTCAGGGTGGATATGCCGTGGGAGCCTTCAATACGATCAATGTCGAGACGACGCGCGCGATTATCGACGCGGCGCTCGAGGAGCGATCACCGGTTATCGTGCAGATGACGGAAAAGACATTCGATTATGCGGGGGGGCGAGCTATTTTCCAGTACGTGAAGAATGTCGCTGAGTTTTATGCGTCGGACATTCCGATCGCGATTCATCTTGATCACGGGAAAAGCTTTGAGGTCGTCGAACGATCCATCGAGATCGGATTCCCGTCGGTGATGTATGACGGGTCGCGGAAGAGCTATGCCGATAATGTCCGGACGATGAAGAAGGTGGTCGCGCTTGCCCGGACGAAAGGTGTATCCGTACAGGGTGAGCTTGGCAGTGTGCCATATCTCGGGGAAATTTCCATGGAAGATGTCGACTGGAACGAATATATGACGGATCCCGAACAGGCGAAGGATTTCGTGCATGAAACCGGCATCGACACTCTGGCGGTGGCGATCGGGAATGCGCATGGGTTCTTTCGCGAACGGAACGTACCGGATTTTGAGCGCTTGTCAGCTGTTGCTTCTCGTGTTTCGCTTCCACTCGTGTTACACGGAGCGTCTGATTGGGAATCTGATCGGGTGATAGAGGTGATTAAACGAGGTATTTCTTGTTTTAATGTCGATACGGCGGTCAGATTGGCTTTTATCGGCGGGTTGCGGAAAATACTCGATTCGAGCGATGAGACGGATCTTCGGAAAATACTCGGTGCTGCTCGGAAGGAGACCAGGGAGGCGGTGCAGAAGAAAATGAGAATGTTCGGAAGTTCAGGGAAGGCTAATTAATTTGATATTTGTGTATGATAGTAACAAAAATAGCACTTATTGTTGCGGCGGTTGCCGGAACGGCAGTATATTATTTACAAGCAATGCAAAAAAGCTTGTGTCGTTATGCCGGCGATGGGAGCGATGAGTTTATGGTACTCAGAGATCGTTGTTACGCAAATTCTCCAGAATGGAAAATGATCCTTTTTTCTTTTCTTGTCGGGCTAGGGATCTTTTTGTTTTTCCGGGCCTCTGCTTATTTTATCGCAAGAATACAGAAATATTTTCATCATATGAAGAATAAAAAATAAGAATCATACGTATGAAAAAAATCGCTATCAATGGATTTGGTCGGATCGGACGTGCAGCATTTAAGATCGCGTTGGAGAAGCCGGACTTGGAAGTCGTTGCGATCAATGATCTTGCCGATACGAAAACCCTTGCCCATCTCTTGAAATATGATACCGCTTACGGGCACTACCGACATTCGGTGGTTGCCGAAGAAAAAGGAATAAAGGTGAACGGGAAATTATATCCGGTTCTGTTGGAAAAGGACCCGTTGAAATTGCCTTGGAAGGATCTCGGTGTTGATGTCGTGCTTGAATGCACGGGCCGTTTCGTCGATAAGGACAGTTCGGCCCAGCATATTACGGCGGGTGCGCGGGCAGTGGTCTTGTCGGCACCGGCCAAGGGGGGCGCGGAGGACGTGAAGACATTCCTTATGGGTGTGAATGAGGATACGTATGCCGGAGAAACCGTGGTATCGAACGCTTCGTGTACGACGAACTGTCTCGCTCCCGTGGCTAAAGTTCTTGAAGACACCTTCGGAATCGAAAAGGCGTTGATGACGACGGTACATTCGTATACGGCGGATCAGAATCTCGAAGATAGTCCTCATCGGGATCTGCGTCGCGCTCGTGCGGCGAGTCAGAACATCGTACCGACGACGACCGGTGCGGCGATAGCAGTGACGGAAGTGATTCCTGCGCTTGCGGGAAAATTCGATGGATTGGCACTTCGGGTTCCGACGCTCGTCGTTTCGATTACGGATTTCACTTTTCTCCTGAAGCGAAAAACGACGGCGGAAGAGGTGAATGCCGCCCTCAAGGCAGCGGCGGCCGGCGAGCGGATGCGCGGTGTGCTTGCGGTGACTGAGGAGCCGCTGGTTTCCTCTGATTTTATCGGGAATCCTTTTTCGAGTATCGTCGACCTTTCTTTGACCAAGGTGGTGGACGGTGATTTCGTAAAGGTGGTAGCATGGTATGATAATGAGTGGGGATACTCACAGCGTCTTGTCGAGATGGCTTCTCTGGTCGGTAAGGGGAACGAGACTCGATAGGTGTCATCAAAAACCAAATATCAATATCATATGCAGAAAATCTCAGCGCCTCTTGACGAGGAGGGATATAGGCAGAATGCGAATCGTCTGCAGGAAATCTCAGTAATGACATTCGGATCTCTGACGGACGAAGTTGTCCTGGAGCTTCTTGCGGAGCGCCGGTCACTGATTAAGGAGAATGACCTGTATGAGAATATCCGGAATGAACAGGCGAAGCGTGTCGCGGAATTGACTGCCGAAGAACAGGCGCTCGAGCATGAACTTGAAGAACTCAATGCTGCTATTACGCCGGATAAGGACGATGATACCTTATTAAAACTCATCCAGCGCCGGAAGGAGCTGGAATCCAAGCTTGAGGTGCTGGGTGCGGAAGAGCGGGAGCTCTCCATAGGATCTCCGCACGAGGAAGGAAGATCGATGCCGAACCCGAGTCTCGATGATGTGCCGGTGAGTGTGAGTCCCCCTCTCGAAGAAGAGCCGGAGGAGAGTGTCGAAGAAACAGAGGTTCGGTCTCAAGTGGCGTTACCAACACCAGCAGCACAGTCCGTCGGGGATATTTCCCAAGAGTCTGTCGTTCAGGAACCGATTCGGGAAGAGGAGCCGAAAAAGGAGAAAATATCGGACACCTTGATCGGCAGCGAGGGGATAAAGAGAGTTGATGATGAGGAAGCTCTTGAGTATCTCCGGTTCCTCCATACGAATCCGGAAGAGGCGCTCGCTCGGCTTGAGACGCTTTCCGAGCATTTGCGAAAGGATAAGCTTTTCATGCTTGAGGTAGCCAAGGTGGATCCGGCCTATGCGATGCATTATGCCGATTCGAAAACTCTCAAACGTGATGAAGACTTCAATGTTCGTATCGCAGGGATGAAAAATCCGCGTGATTCGGGGAATCCGCTCGCGGAAATGCTTTCCGATATGAGGACTCATCAGGTCGTGATGGCCGCTGTCAAACAGGATTTCCGGAATCTTCGATATGCGACGAGATCGATGGAGGGATATGCGGAAATGGTGGAAATCGCGAAGCGTGAGGCTCGTGAGAAAGTCCGGTCTCTCGGTCAGGCGGTCGATGTCCGTGTATTTTTGCCGAAAACGCTCCGTGAAGATCGGGAGTTTCTGAAGGAAATCGAAGATATTGTCGAGAAATTGAGACGGAAGACTCCTTAAAAGAGGAAAACAAAAATTTCATTGAAGCATGTGTACGATATAGTCATTCAGCACGGGACGGTGGTCGATGGGAGCGGGAAACCGATGTTTTTAGCTGATGTCGCTTTGAAGGAAGGGATTGTCGTCGGTATAGGAGACTTCACTTCGTCTTCGGCGGAGCAGGTGATCGATGCGACCGGTTGCTATGTTTCTCCCGGATTCGTCGACATCAATAATCATTCGGATACGTACTGGGAGCTGCTTGCGCAACCAGGACTTGCGGGTATGTTGTGTCAGGGAGTGACGACCATTATCGGGGGGAATTCCGGATCCTCTCTTGCTCCGTTTACGAGTCCGTCGGTTATCCGATCCATTCAGAAGTGGACTGATATCGGGAAAGTAAACTTCAACTGGCTTTCCATGGAGGATTTTTTGGATGAAGTGGAACGTCGGCAACCGGGGACGAATTTCGGGACCTTGGTCGGTCACGGGACGCTTCGACGCGGGGTCATGCAGGATGAGAATCGTCCGATTCGCCCGGAGGAGATCAATTCGATGGGAAAACTCCTTCGGACGGCTATGCGCGAGGGAGCTCTCGGCCTTTCTACCGGACTGGTCTACACGCATGCCCGTGACACGGGGATTCGGGAATTGGTGCAGTTGACATCCGCGGTCCGTTCGATGGACGGAGTATACGCGACATATGTCCGTGATGAGGGGGCGGGGCTGGTCAAGTCGGTTGAGGAGGCGATCGGTGTCGCTCGTGAATCCGGAACGCCTCTCCATATTTCCCATTTGAAAGCGGTCGGCAAGAAGCACTGGCCGCTTATGGATGAAGTGTTCCATTTGATTGAGACGGCGTCGATGAACAATCAGGAAATCACATTTGACGTGTATCCCTATACGGCCACCGGTTCGGTCCTGTATACGTTTTTGCCGAAATGGATCACGGAAGGCGGTCGAAAGATGATGATGTATCGTCTGCGTGACCGACAGGTCCGGCAGGCGGTGATTCGCGATATGAAGAAGGAGTCGTGGAATTATGCCGGGATGCTCCTGTCTTCCTCTCAGGTGAGTCGTATGACTCGAAGGCGTTATGTCTCAGAAATCGCCCAAGAACAAGGAAAATCGGCGGAAGAAGTCGTTCTTGATATTCTGCTGGCGAGCGGTGGTCAAGCGATCGTTTCACTTGAGGTTTTGTCTCAGCGGAATGTGGATAAGGCCGTGGTTCATCCTCTTTCCATCATTTCGAGTAACGGGGTCGGATACGCTCTGGAGCATAAATCGACGGGTGATTTGGTGCATCCGAGAAATTTCGGGACTTTCCCCAAGGTATTGTCCGAATATGTCCGTGAAAAGAAACTTTTATCCTGGGAGGAGGCGATTCATAAGATGACCGGAAAACCAGCAGTGAAATTCGGCCTAAAAAACCGCGGTTTTTTGCGTGAGGGATATGCTGCTGATATAGTGGTGTTTCGTCCTGATGCAATCGCGTCCCGTGCGACGATGGAAGACCCATATCGATACCCGGATGGTATCGAATGGGTGCTTGTGAACGGCGCTATTGCTTTGGAGCGGGGACAGCTGACGAAACGGCGTTCGGGCATGATTCTTCGCCGAAGGGGCTGGTTTTATTGGTAAAGTTTTGATATTGAGACACTATGAAGACTGTTTCTTCTCGCGTGCCGTTTCTTCTTCTGTCCGGTTACGGAGTGATTTTCGGTTTACTTGCGATGCATCCGTACCAGCGTGAGATCTGGTTTGCGGAAAATCTGACGGTACTCCTCATCGTTGGAATGCTTATCGTGCTGTATGCCCGTGGGATACGGTTTTCGGACACGGCATACCTCCTTATGAGTGTCCTGATTCTTCTGCATACGATCGGCGGCCACTACACTTTTGAGCGAGTCCCGTTTGATTGGTTCAATGATCTGTTCGGTTTCGAACGGAATATGTACGACCGGGTCGCACATTTTACGGTCGGGTTTTATGCCTTCGCTCTTGCCGAGTTGTTGGTCATGAAGCGAGCAGTGCGTTCATCGGTAGTGCTGTATCTTTTTCCTCTTTTTACGATTGCGACTGTGGCAATGACATATGAGCTTATCGAGTGGGTATTCGCTCTCATGAATGATCCCGAAGCCGGAGCGGCGTATCTCGGGAGTCAGGGCGATATCTGGGATGCCCAGAAGGACATGCTTTCCGATACGCTGGGTGCGGTGGCCGCTCTCTGTCTGTTCGGTTGGTTACGGTATGTACGGAACGGAAAAAAGCGTGTACAATGAGACTTTTCAGGGCTCCCTTGTTTGAAAATATCGTATGTTTACGTGGGATTATTTTGCGGGAAAACGGGTGACAGTCATGGGTCTGGGACTGAATGATGGTGGAGTCGGGACGGTCCGTTTTTTGTCCGAGAGAGGAACGAGAGAAATCATAGTCACTGATTTGAAAACGGAAGAGGAACTGAAACCTTCTCTTGAGGCATTGCGGGATATCCAGGGGATACGGTATGTGCTCGGCGGACATCAGGACCGGGATTTCATCGAGACGGATCTGGTCATCAAAAATCCGGGTCTGCCTTGGACGAATCCGTTCGTACGGATGGCTGAGGCACATCAGGTACCAGTCACTCTTGATGCGGGTATTTTCTTCGATCTGTGCCCGGTTCCGATTATCGGAATTACCGGAACGAAAGGGAAAACGACCACATCGTCGTTGATCGCGCATCTTTTGGAAGAAGATCGGAGGCAAGTCGTACGGGTCGGCATCAGTCAGACATCCGTGCTGGGAGAGCTCGGGAAGATCCAGGAGGGAAGTACGGTCGTATTTGAGCTCTCATCGTGGAGACTTTCCGTGCTATCACGTATTCAAAAAAGCCCATTTCTGGCTGTCATCACGAATATTTACCCGGATCACCAAAACTATTATGGGAGTATGGGGTCGTATGTGGAAGACAAGAAGAATATCTTTCGGTTCCAGTCTTCGGGAGGGGTAGTTTTGAATGCGGATAACCCGTGGACGCAGGCTATGGCCGCCGAGGCGCCGGCCGGAGTCATCTGGTTTTCGGAGACACAGGATGTGGATGGGTTCATATTGCATGGAGACCGGATTTTTGAGGGAAAATCCGGATTTCGGAAAGAAATCGCCCGTTTGACGGAAACATCTTTGACTGGCGGGCATAACTATAACAATGCTTTGGCGGCAGTCGCAGTAACGAGAACACTTGGAGTGGAAGCCTCAGTCATACAGAGCGGACTTCGGTCTTTCCGCGGGGTCCCCCATCGATTGGAATTCGTCGGTGCGAAGAGGGGTGTACGTTTCTATAATGATTCGGCTGCAACGATTCCGGAAGCGTCTGTAGCGGCCCTGGAAAGCTTCTCAGACCCGATATACCTTATTGCCGGGGGAACCGATAAGGAATTGGATTTCGGGAGGCTGGCTGAAGTGATTTTGGATCGGGTGAAGGGAGTGGTCTTCCTTAAGGGAACCGGGACAGAGAAACTCCTGAAAGAGCTGGAGAGTGTGTTCAATCGGAGGAATATCGAGAATCAGAAATGGATTGTCGTCGAATCCATGGGGAAAGCGGTTGAATTGGCGGCTCGGAACGCGGAAGAGGGGGATATCGTTCTGCTTTCACCCGGCGCGGCGAGTTTTGGTTTATTCAGGAATGAATTTGATCGAGGAGATCAGTTCCGAGAGCAGGTACGAGCCTTATCGGAGTAGCGAGAGCACTGTCTTGACGCGGAACAATGATGGTCGTACTATACCCTGGTAGGGTATGTTTTGTATGTCGTAAATGTCGTAAGGAAAAAGGGATATGCCGAGACGAGAAAAAACGGACCGCGAGAAGATGGTGGCTCGGATTTCGCGCATCGAAGGACAACTCCGAGGCGTCCGAAAAATGATCGAAGGGGAGAATGAATGTCTTTCGATCATTGTTCAGATCAGTGCGGTGCGGGAAGCGGTAGCGATGCTTGGTGTTGAACTGTTGAAGAATGATATCGCCTGCAAGTGGGATGGTAAGCAGAAGATCAGTGAAGCATATCTGAAGAATCTTTTTCGGATGCAGTGAGGATAAGATCGATAATATATTACAGTTTATGAATCCTCTCGAAACCGCCCGTGAACAACTGCGTTCCGCGCAGAAGATAGCCCGTATCGACCCGGGAATTTTTGAGCGAGTACTTTCTCCTGATCGATTGATCGAAGTTTCGGTTCCGGTGCGGATGGATTCCGGAAAGACAAAGGTATTTACCGGGTTCCGTTCGCAGTGGAATGACGCAGCCGGGCCGTATAAGGGTGGTATTC
>JAYRFE010000072.1:0-11276 GCA_041908545.1 Candidatus Moraniibacteriota bacterium | reverse complement strand
GATGTGCTCGGAATTCTTCGAGCGACATCAATACCGCCTCAACGGTCTCTCCATTATCCTCCAATTTCGGTTCCGCTTTTTTCTCACAATCGGTCACAATCAAAGCATTCTTCCGAAACACAGCATAGGCATCCGGCAGGACGCTCGTCACGAAACCCACCTTGCCCGCATACCCGGTTTCTTCCAGGAGTTCACGCGCCATCGCCGCTTCCATGGATTCTCCCGGCTGCACTCCGCCGCCAGGCAGTTCAAGCAGTATCTTTTTCGGACCCGGACGGAATTGTCTCACCAATATCACCTGATTTTCCTTCGTCAGAGCCAAACAAGCGATACTCCCCTGACCGTTCCGCAGATAGAAGTCTACCTCATGACCATCCGGCAGACGGAACACCACTTTCTCGATGCTCCGTCCGTATTTTTTGAAAACCTCCTCACGAGAAACTTCCTCCCACTCACCGATCGTCGCACTCATACTCGTTTCAATTGAAAGGTGAATGATTCGTTTTCGATACTGACGGTTTCGGAATATTCGGCATCGGACAATTCCCCGATCACGACGGAGGTGGCCAAGACTTTCCGGGCGATATCATCCTGGAACACTTCAAACACCTTGTCTTTTCCTTGGTAACCGAGTACGATCCGATCCTCGACATTGAAACCAGCCTTCTTGCGTCCCTCCTGTATGGCCCGGTTGACCTCATTCATTCCGCCTTCGAGCCTCAAATCCTCCGTGAGTGTCAGATCAAGCTCGACGAGTTCATCCATTCCCTCGCGACCGACATAGACCTTCACATTCAGCTCCTCGCGGACGATATCTTCCAATGCCTTTTCCAAAGGACGAGCCGTGACGCTTCGTAACGGTTGTCGCACCTTTATCTTCCCATCCGCGCGCGCCTTCAGTCCCATCGTCACTACGAAACGCGCGTGCCGCATATCCGCATTCGATTTCTCATCCACCAACTTCTCATCCGCGATCGGCCAATCAGCGAGGTGTACCGATGCTTCCCCGGTCAGATTCCGATACAGTTCATCGGCCAGAAAAGGCGTAAAAGGAGCCATGAGCTTACTCAAGGTGACCAGGACCTCATACAGCGTTTGATGTGCCTGCTCTTTGTCGTCATCACTCTCATTTTTCCAGAAACGCTCGCGACTCCGCCGGATATACCAGTTCGAAAGCTGATCGATGAACGGCGCGAAGAGTCGGGTCGCACGGGAAAGCTCATACGCCTCCATCGCCTGATCGACATTCCGGATCAACACCTGTAGTTCCGAAAGCATCCAGCGATCGAGTGGATTCGTCGATGGATCCGTGCGCTCCTTCGGAGTCCATTCATCGATCGCCGCGTACATCATGAAGAATGAATACGAATTCCACAGCATGCGAAACACGTTGCGCGACATCTCGGAAAGATCGCGTTCTGAAAAATTCAGATTCTCTCCCGCGACGATCGGTGAGGAGAGGAGATAGAGACGGAGCGCGTCGGCACCATGCCGCTCCACGACCTCCAAGGGATCCGGATAGTTCTTGAACCGCTTGGACATTTTCTTGCCATCCTCAGCCAAAACGATGCCATTCACGATCACGTTCTTGAATGCGACACTCTCCCGGACAGCGGTTCCGAGCAGGTGCTGATAATAGAACCAAGCTCGCGTCTGATCGACCCCCTCCGCAATGAAATCAGCTGGAAAACCGCTCTTGAAGTGCTCTTCATTTTCAAACGGAAAATGTTCCTGCGCGTACGGCATCGATCCCGAATCGAACCAGGTATCGAGTACGTCCGGTACGCGACGCATCACCTCGCCACACTTCTCGCACGGTACGCCGATCTCATCGACGATATGCTTGTGAAGATCGTCTACTTTTTTTCCACTGGCTCTTTCAAGTTCAGCAACTGATCCGAACACACGCAGCTCGCCGCACGTACATTTCCAAATCGGCATCACACTTGCCCAATAACGCTGTCGACTGATCGACCAATCACGTGCACCGGAAAGCCATTTCCCAAAGCGACCCTCCTTCATATGCTCCGGTGACCAGCGGATTTGTTTGGCCAATTCAAGCGATTTTTCCTTGATTTTCGTCACCGCTACGAACCACGATGACGTCGCGTAGTTGAGGAGCGGAGTATCGCAGCGCCAGCAGTGCGGATAGCTGTGAAGGTATTTGTCCGACGCAAACACGAGACCTTTTCCAGTCAGATACTTGACGATGGAAAGATCGACTTCGCGGATCTCGTTCACCTTACCTTTGGCGCGTGGGCTGATATCCGTGCCAGTGAATTCTTTCACTTCTTCCTTGATGGTGCCATCCATACGGACATGCTGGATGAATGGAAGCGATTCCTTTTTCCCGAGTTCCATATCGTCCTCTCCGAAAGCCGGCGCGATATGCACTACGCCCGTCCCTTCCTCAGTCGTCACAAAATCCGCTGCATAGATCTTCCAGCCATTCGCATGATTCTCCAGTGTCGTATCTTTGGCATAGCTCTCAAAAACCGGTTTGTAGGCTTTCCCAAGCAGATCAGAGCCGTGAAAAGAATCTATGATTTCATGGGCATACGTAAGCTCAGCTCCAACTTCGACACCCTTGACCGATCCACTCGATCTCCGAATGAAATCCCGTAATCTTTCCTTGGCCAAGATGACATACTCTTCAGAACAATTTTTTCGAGAATCGGTATCATTCGGTTCGTAGAGTCTCTCTCCTTGAGGAGTATTCCAGAATTTCACCTTCACATACTCGATATCACTCCCCACCGCGAGCGCGACATTGCCCGGCAAAGTCCAGGGTGTCGTCGTCCAAGCAAGCACATATGTTCCCGGCTCATCGACCAGTTCGAATTTCGCCACCGCCGACAGATCCTTCACTTCGATATAATTGTCGCTCACTTCCTGTTGCGAGAGCGTCGTCTCACAACGCGGGCAGATATGCATGGAGCGATAGCTCTCATATATCAACCCCTTGTCCCAGAGCGTCTTGAACACCCACCAGACGCTTTCCATGTATTCCTTATCCATGGTCTTATAGGCGTTCCGCATATCCGACCAGCGTCCGATACGTGGCATCACCTTCTCCCACTCGGCCGCGTATTTGAGCACCGTCGATCGGCAAAACTCATTGAATTTCGCCACCCCGAGAGCCTCGATATCCTTCTTGTGCTTGATACCGAGCGCCTTTTCCGCGATATTCTCGATCGGCAGACCATGACAGTCCCAACCCCATTTCCGTTCGACCCGGAATCCTCTCATCGTCCAGTAGCGTGGCACCGCATCCTTGATGACGCTCGCCACGATATGCCCGTAATGCGGTGTCCCGGTCGCGAACGGCGGTCCGTCGTTGAAGCTATAGCCCGGCTTGTCAGCCCGCTGCGACACCGATTTCTCGAAAATCCCTTCAGCCTCCCAATACCTCAGGGTTTCCTCTTCCATCTTCGGAAAATTCACCTGCGCTTCCACTTTCCTGAACACGTGTTTCGTATGCATACTTCCTCGAATGATCACGGATAAACAAAAAAATCCTCGGCACGAAAACCGTGTCAAGGACGTCAGAGACGTGGTACCACCCTGGCTTCTCCATTCCTCTTCCCGCCGAAGCGAAGAAAAAACGGACTCATTCATGCGCGATAACGGGCGCCCCCGCGGGGTTCTATTCTCCGTTTTCCTCCGCTCCCGAGCGGATATCTATCGGATTTCTTCCCCAGGCTCCGAGGTGATAGCCTCATCATCGCCTCTCAAAATTGTAGACTCACACTAACACCTCGAAAGAGGAAAATCAAGTCTCTTTATTTTAGCGATTCGACCTTCCTTGACTCTGAACCGCTACTGGGAATCCCCCTCCAACACCGATTTGACATCGTCATACGACCAACCCTTTTCAAGCAGAGCAAGTTTGATCTGCTCATCCGTCTGACCGGCTACTCGGGACTGCGCAATGAAATCCGCCAGTGTTTGCTCGGCGATCCGCGTCCGCTCGGAAACGGAACCATATCTATTACCTCCATTCTGACTTGCCTGCAAAGCAAAAACGAAAAGTACGATGGCTCCGATAATCGGAATGACGCTTATAAGCAACCACCATCCGCTCCGATTCGTGTCATGCAGCCGTCGAACCGAAACCGACAAACTCGGGACAAGCATGGCAAGAGTGTACAAAATACCCAGGATCGGAGTCTCGCCAAACACCATGGCATCGACAATTCCAAACACGATCGCGATAAGAAGGCTGATCCCCATAAACATCCAATACTCCCGCCGGCTTGCTCTCCCCTGAAAATCCGCATATTTTTTCCACACTTCAAGGTATTCATCCATAGTTCTTCTTCTTTCTTATTTCAAATAAATAATAGCTGGAAAACTGACTGAAATCATGAAAAATATTTTTTCCATTGTACCATTTCGCCTCCTCCCAAAACAACGCTTTTATTCCCCGCTCCACGTCATTTCCGTACAACTGCCTTTGGCCGGAGACCATCCCGTAGATGAAATGCCCGGCGCTTCATGGGTCAGGATACCGTGAATCTGCTCGATCGGATCGCCATGGGAAACGATGACCACCGACTGGCCGGGATAATGCTGCGCCAAATCACTGAGAAATCGCTCCAGTCTCCCCCGCATGTCTATATAGCTCTCCACCCCGTCTTTCTCATCGGGACTGATACGCATTTCCGGATTCGGATACTTGTCAAAGAAAAGCCGGAGCGGTTTCTCGTTGAATATACCAAGCGTGGTCTCATGCAAACGGTCATCGATATCGACCGGGACTCCGATCGCTTCCGAAATGATCGCGGCCGTCTCGCGCGTCCGCACCAGGGGCGAGCTCACGATAGCGGCAATGGGCTTGTCTTTGAGCGATTCCGCGACCGCCCGAATCTGCGCCCTCCCTCTTTCAGTCAAATGCCGTTCGGTGATTTCGGGAAGCGACGAACCGACACCAAGCACATTGTGCTCCGCCTCTCCATGTCGGACAAGATACAATTTCATCGTCTGTGTCATCGGTTTCCTACGAAAAAAGGATTATTGGAACAAGGAATAGGCATCGAGACCTATCGCCGCGATGAAGAACAGCGCGACCGGCCCGATGACCTTGAAAGCGAAAAAAAGAACCTGCCCCCCAATCCCCCTCGGTCTCGCATATTTCTCCCGGTACTCCCGGGGAAGTCTCTGAATCATACTTTTTGTTTTCTTACATGCTTTCCGGTGCGGCGACCCCGATCAAACGAAGAGTCTCGCCCAACACGATAGTAACACTTTTCACCAAGCGAAGACGAGCTTCTGACAATGCGCGCTGATCGACATCGATCACCCGACAGGCATCATAGAAAGAATGGAGACGATCGGCCAATCGAATGGCATACTGCGGCAGATGGTGTACGGTATAATTTTCGGACACTTGAGCCAACAGATCGGGAAAAGAAAGAAGCTCCGCCAACAATAAGCGCTCCTTCGGGTGCGTCAGAAGCGAGATATCCCCGTGCTCGATATCGAAGCCCTCCGCCAGAGCTTTGCGCAACACGCTCGAAAGCCGGGCATGCGCATACTGGACATAGTAGACCGGATTCTTCTGCGATCGTTCCTCGGCCAATCCGAGATCGAAATTCATATGTGTATCAGGACTGTACAGAAGAAAGAAGAATCGGGCCACATCCATGCCCACCTTTTCGATGAGTTCATCGATCGAAACGACATTCCCTGCCCGTTTGCTCATACGTACTTCCTGTCCGTCCTTCATCAACCGAACCATCTGAACGAAAACGAAATCGAACCGATCGGCGAAACCGAGCGCTTCCGCGGCGGCATGCAGGCGTGCCCGGTATCCGTGATGATCGGCTCCGAGCGTCAGAATGAAACGATTGAAACCGCGTTCCATCTTAGAAAGGATGTATCCGCAGTCAGACGCGAAATAGGTCCGCGTTCCATCTCCCTTCACGAGCACTCGATCCTTGTCATCACCGAATTCCGTTGTTTTAAGCCAAACGGCGGACTCTGATTCATAAGTCAGATTCTTTTCACTCAGAAGAGCAAGTGCCTTGTCGACATATCCCTGTCCGATGATATCGCGCTTCTCGGAAGTGAATATGTCGAAACGGATATTCATCTTTTCCAGAAGCGTCGGCTGGATATACTCGTGCAGAATCACCTGAACCGCCTGTTCGCCGATCATTCTCACGTCCTTTTCTTCAGCGGTTTTCCCCGCCAATCGCTCATGCAACGTATCGATGTATTCCCCGGCATACACCGCTTCATCATCCCGGAGCACGCTGTGCCCGAGTTTCATGATCTGCTCACCAGCATCGTTCACATAATACTCATTGGTCACGTCGTGTCCGGTCTTGCGCAGGACACGCGCGAGCGCATCTCCGAAAAAACCACCTCGTCCGTTCCCGAGATGGAGCGGCCCGGTCGGATTGGCTGACACGAATTCGTTATTGACCCGTTGCCCCTGCCCGATGGAGAGGTTCCCATAGTTTATTCCCTGAAGCAGAATCGTCTCCACGACCTGCCCAAGCGTCTTCTGCGAAAGGAAAAAATTCAGGTGTCCCGGACCGGCCACTTCGATCTTCTCAAAAAACTGTCCGTCTCCGGTATTCTTCAATATCGTCTCCCTCAGGATTTCCGCCAACGCTCGCGGATTCGATCCGGCGGATTTCGCTGCCATGAGAGCGACATTTGACGTATATTCTCCGAATGCCGCCTCCTCCGGCCGATTGACCTGGAAGGCGGGAAGCGCAAAATTCGCCAGCAGACCCTGCTGCTGGGCGGACTCCACAGACTCCCTGATAATGGCTACGAGAGAGGTTTTCATACCCCTATCGTAGCGTACTCGAGCCAAAAAGCAAACCGTATCCTCTACTACTCTTCCGCACGGATCTCAAACGAGTACATACCCATGCTGCACGCTCCTTGGAGGATGCCCGGTTTCAGGACACCAAGATCGACCTCAGTCACCCCGGATGGCGAAAGGGATTGACTCACGTTCAGGCTCGGAATGCGCACCTGGGAAGAACAATCGAATGTCCCCTCCGTCCGGAGACGGAGTATGGTCGGCATTCCGGCCTTCACCATGCTCACCCGGGGGGAATATCCTCCCTTCGCTCGAATCTCGATATACTGTTTCCCCTCGACCTCGGTCACATTGTTCACATTCCCTTCTTCACGGGAACCGGTCCGGGTCTCGGCTGAAAAAAACAACTGGACGACCAGGTACCCTCCGACGAGCAAGGCGACAGACACGATGATCCAAAAGACTGTTTTCATACGACATGATCTTAAAAAGTAAAAAGACTTGGTCCCTCCATGATTCTACATGTTCAGTACCGGCGGAAGAATTCCGACCGCGACCAGACTCCCGTACAGAGTAAGCAATGCGAAGGCGATCACGATCAGTCCGACCGTCTTGAAGAAAACCCCCGTATGCGCACTCGAGCGGATACCCAACGGACCGAAGCTCAAAAGTGCGAGTACCGGTAGCGTTCCCAAGGCAAAGGCGGTCATCGTCATGGCTCCGGCCAAAAAGCTTCCGGACGACAATGTATATACCTGCATCGATTGAGTGAACCCGCAAGGAAGAAAAAAGGTGACCGCTCCGAGAAGAAACGGGGTGAAACGGTGATTCATGTCCTTCAACCGATAGGCGAATTCCCCGATGCACTTCGGCATTCCGAATTGGACTTTTTTGGTCCACAAAAAAATGTCCAGTAAATTGAGACCAAGAAGAAGCATCACGACGCCTGTAAGCGCACTCAGGACAAAAGTTCCGGTCGCGCTCAAGGTGAAGTGCGAACCGAGTGCGCCGATCATACCCCCCAGGAAGAAGAACGCGAGCAATCGCCCTGCATGGAAGAGGAACTGCGGCTTGGCATCATCTCCCTGCTTCGCGAAGCTCGCCGAAACCGACAGGACGAGACCACCGACCACCGCGAGACACGAGGAGAGCGAAGCGACGATTCCGATCAGGAAAGCGGTCCCATAGGACACCTCCTCTTTGACGTTCACCAGGTTCATCAGACCATTTTCCTGGAGCAGGATGAAAAGTCCGACAAACAGGAGAGCGGCTGGCAGCGCTATACGGAAATCAGACAGATTTCGCCGCTCTTCCGGCCGATCGATCGAAAGCCGGTATCCATGCTTTTCCACAAGCTGATTCAATTCCGAAACAAGCGTTTCCGGAGACATCGATCCGAAGCTGCCCTGCACCGTCACCAGACGCGTCTTCAGATCCGATTTCGCCGATATGACTTTCGGATGCTCCCGCAGTTCGCCTTCCGTAAGGAGAATGCAGGCTTTGCAGTGCATGCCCGTTATATGAAAAACATAGGTCCTGAGGTCCGTTTCCGTGTATTCCATACGCTTACAGTTTCTTACTTCTGAGACGAAGAGCATTCCCGACGACGGTCACGCTCGAAAAAGCCATGGCCAGACCCGCGAAGGCCGGGCTCAACAGCCACCCGAAAACAGGATAAAACATCCCGCCCGCGAGCGGTATCCCGATCACATTGAAGACGAAGGCAAAAAACAGATTCTGCTTGATACCGGTAAGCGTCATTCGGGACAAACGGACCGCCTTCACGAGTTTTCCGATGTCTCCGTGAAGCAAGGTGATACCGGCTGATTCGATCGCCGCATCGGTGCCGGTCGCCATCGCGATACCGATATTCGCCTGAGCGAGAGCCGGAGCATCATTGATACCGTCTCCCACCATGGCGACGATATTCCCCTCCTCCTGCAGGCGCTTGATCGTCGCGAACTTGTCGTCCGGCAACGCTTCCGCGACGATTTCCCGTATCCCGACCTGTTTTCCGATGGAAGACGCGACTGACTTCCGATCTCCGGTCAGCATGATCACCCGTAAACCGAGCTTCTGCAGTTCGGACACCGCCTGACGAGCTTCCGGTTTCACTGCATCCGCGATGAAGAAGGTTCCGAGCACTTCCTGTTCCGAACAGAGAATCAACGAAATTTTCCCCTCATTCGATTCCTGATCCGATACAACCTTCTCCATGGATAAACCCCTCTCTTGTGCCCACCGGAAACTTCCCAGGAAATAGGTCTTCCCCCCGATGACCCCCCGGACACCCCTGCCTCGCTCTGCCTGAAAATCGCTCACCGATGGGATGGTGATCTGTTTCCCTGCGGAAAACTTCACGAAGGCCTGCGCCAAAGGATGTTCGGAACGGTTCTCGATCGCAGTCGCGAGAGCGAGAATCTCCCGCTCCTCGTATCCGGATGAAGGATGAACGGATATCAGTTCCGGTTCTCCCTTCGTCAGCGTCCCCGTCTTATCCATGACGATGACCTGCGCGCGGGACAATCCCTCAAGCGTCGCCGCATCCCTCACCAGTATCCCTTTTTCCGCTCCCTTACCGACGCCGACGATGATCGCGGTCGGCGTGGCCAATCCGAGGGCACACGGACAGGCGATGACGAGTATCCCGACAAAAGCCAGAAGTGCGAACGAAAGAGCCTGAGAAAAACCGTACACGGGAGTCCCGAGAACCAACCAACTCAAGAATGCGATACCGGAAAGCCCCAGAACGACCGGGACGAAAACGGCCGAAATACGATCGGCCAACGCCTGTATCGGCGCCCGACTCCCCTGTGCCTCCTCGACCATCCGAATGATGCGAGCAAGAAGAGTGGATTGCCCGACTGCCGTCACTCGGAACACGAAGGTACCGGTCGTATTCAGTGTTCCAGCTCGAACTGGATCGTCCGCTTTCTTTTCGACCGGCATCGATTCACCCGAAAGCATCGACTCATCGACAAAAGAGCTCCCATCAACGACGACGCCGTCGACCGGAATTCTTCCGGCCGGCTTGACTCTGACCAAGTCGTCAGGCATGACCGATCCGATAGGCACTTCCGTTTCCTCGTCACCACGGATCACCAACGCGGTCTTGGTCTGAAGGTGGAGCAATCGGGCGATCGCATCACCGGTCTTGGCCTTGGCACGCACCTCAAGATATTTCCCGAACGTGACGAAACCGATCACGACGATGACGACATCGAAATACGTTTCCTCAGGAAAACGGAAATACGCGCGGAAGGAAGGAATCAGGACGATGAGGGAACTGTACAGATAGGCGACCGACGTTCCGATACCGATCAGGGCATGCATGTCCGCCGTTCCGAACCGGATGAAACGAAACAAACCCGACAGAAACGGCTTCCCGATCCAGAAGAGCACCATGGTCGCGACGGTAAAGGAAAAAATATTCCAGAATTCCATCGGGAACGGGAAATTCGGGACGGAAGAGTACCTCCGAGCGGCGATTTCCCAGAGCATCAGGACAAAAAACGTGGCCGCCAGCGGAAGCGCGAAATACGTTTTTTCCTGCTCGGATATCAGAGGTTCCTCCCGTTCTTGTGTCGGCGATTGCTGATCCGTCCCGGCTTCCGATACCAACGCATACCCGAGAGGCTCCAAGACCTGGTTCATTTTCTCCTTCGTGATCCGATCAGACTCGAACGTGACTTTCGCCTGTTCGGTCGCCACGTTCACATCGGCATCGGCGACTCCGTCGAGCTTCTTCAAATGCTTCATGATGAGAGCGGAGCAGCTCGCACAATGCATTCCTTTGACGGAAAATTTCTGAGTGATCATACGCTTTTAGAGGTTATACCATTCGCCCCGCCAATTCCGGAGCATGACGAGTCCTCCGCCGAGAAATGCTTCCACGGCGTCCGCATTATCGAGCACGGCGTTCCGGCTCGACTTGAGTCGGATCTCTTTCGTCATGAGTATGCCGCTCTCATGATGGGCGATCAACGCGTTTAGGAAACGCAGATCGAAGGTCGCATCATAACTCCCGAGCTTCGCCACGAGAGGATCGACCACGAGACGCCGATCGCCATACCAATCGCGCTTCCACGCATACAGGTCCGCGATCAGCTTCGGTTCGTTCGCCTGTATCTCCCGAGCGAGACTCTTTATCTCTTCCCGTTCACTCTGTTCCGCCTGTTTGGCAAGCAATATCGCCCCCCGGTGATGCGCGACCATCGCATTGATATACCGCAGGTCGAGTGTCCGATCGGGGCGACCGAAATCCATGCGACTTTTGTCATACATGGCATACTCCGGAGTCAGCACGTATCCGAAACCGAAACCGAGAAGAGCAGCCATGAGAGCCAATGCTGCCGCAAAATGGATTGAGATCTTCCGCATAAGCTGATGATTATTGGGTGAATATGGAAATTATCATTTTCGCTTCAACCGATACACTTTCAGTATTTCCGCCTGAGCCCGCTCTTCCTGGCCATTCTTCATCTGCCGAATAAGG
>JAYRFE010000071.1:0-15428 GCA_041908545.1 Candidatus Moraniibacteriota bacterium | reverse complement strand
GAGCGCATATTCGCGTGTGAGACGTCGTGCGGATTTTTTTGGAATGATGAAGCTCGTGCGGATGGGGTGATTGACGAGCTTTTTCGTTCCGGTGGCGATGCTGTATCCGAGAAGGTCGATTTTCTTTTTCGTCCTGTTTTCTATCTCGATCCATTCGGATCCCGGAAGCGTATCCTTGCCGGTCGGGTTCGGGAGGAGGCTTGTGATACGGAGTTTGGGAGGATCGAATTTCTCGATTTGTACCTGGAAGGTCTCAACGGTTTCCTCGTTTCCGTCTTTGGTCGTGAGTGTTACGGTATAGGTGCCGGATTCTTCGTATTTGTGACGGGTCGTCTCGAGGTAGCTCCGGTGCCCATCGCCGAAATTCCAGACGTATTTGAGCCGGTCTCCATCATTGTCTTTCCCGTTCGCCCGGAAGTCGAGAGGTATTCGTCGGAAACCCTTTTTCGGTACGCGTTCTTCGGTCGATGGAAGGGAATTGCTCAGGATATTCGGGGCAAGGGGGGTCAGTGTCCGGCTGGAGCGCCAACCGGTGTCGGTCCGGTTCAGGGAAGCGCCTTCGGTGGTCTTGGTATACGTCACGGTATCGATGGGTGTACCAGCCGGATCGAGGAGCGTCACCGTCTCTTTCCCGTTGTTGAGGGAGAAAGAGAAATCGACATCCGTGATGACGATGTATCCGAAGGCCGGTATGGACGTCTTATCCGGGAAGACATAGACATTGGTCCCGGTGGCATCAGCGACTTTCCAGCCCGAAATGTCGACGAGCGTATCATTCGGGTTGAAAAATTCGATGTATTCGCCGACATCCTGTGGCGTATCGGGATCGGGGAAGAGTTCGTTGATATGAAGGATATTGCTATTCGGGAGCGGTTTCGGTTCGGGAGGCAAGGTGTCCTTTTGACAGGATGTTCCGAGGGTCCATGTATCGATCGTACGGTCTTGTGCGTCAAAAAGGGTTACTTCCATAGTGTTTCGGGTGAGTGTGTTCGATGCCGCATAGAAGAGGTCGGCGAGTGGATCGGACGGATGAAATGTCGTATGGTCCGGGTGGGCGATAAGGAAGAATCCTTCTTTCGGAATCAGTTTCCGGCTGAATCGGCTCGGGTTGACCAGAGCCTCTTCGTGGCAACTCCCTTTTGTTTTCGAGTAGATCGTCTGGGATATCCTGAATCCGGTGAGATCGATGGTTTCCGTGCCGGTATTTTTCAGTCGGATGAATTCGTCATTGGCCCGGATTCCTTCCGTCCGTACCTCAGCTATCGAAAGGGGAAGTCCGGCTGAAACAGGAGATGGAGGGAAAATGCTCAAGTGAATGGTTTGGAGAATGAGAAGGGATGGGAGCATGTACCGGGATGGCATAGCGATCTTCTTTATGGTATAAATATACTGAAATATAAAAATAAAGAAAAAGATATATGCCTGCCGAAACATCTACCATAAGGAAGGGTCATAAGAAACCGGAAGAAAGCGGGGTGGTCGGAATGGTGCTTGAGGGAGTGCTTGCGGCGATTCGCGGTTGGTTCGATGCGGCAAGAGCGAGTGTGGAGAAGACGATCGCTGATGCAGTGATTCGGATAGCCCGGCAGGTATTCGTTTTTTTTCTGGCTCTGCTCGGTATCGCTTTTCTTCTCTTCGGATTGGCAAAAACGCTGAGTTTTCTTTTTCAGACTCCGGGTATCGGTGAAATGATCGTCGGATTCATCGTTCTTGCGATGGCTTTCGTTCTCTCCCTCTTTACGCAGGAACGAAAATAGTCGATAATGGTGATGGTCAATGTAATAGGGTAATAATCCGTACAGAAGATTATGGACACGAAGAATGTCGAAGCGGTAGCCAAGGAAGTGAAACAGAAACTCGTCAAGAGCCTTTCGCAGGCGGAGGCGCAGGCGACCAAAGAATTGGCAAAAGTGAAGAAGGCGACTGAGACGGTCGTCAAGCAGGCTGAGCAGTTCGTCAAGAAGAATCCTGAGAAGGCGGCCTTGGTAGCAGCCGGAATCGGTGCGGCTTTGGGCGCGGCAGCCGCGATGCTCTTTGCACAGGGTGGCAAAAAGAAGAAATAGCCTTCATTGTTTTCCTTTGTCCACCATTCGTTTGATAAAGAAAAACCACCTCTGAGCAAGAGGTGGTTTTTTTCTATAATTTGTTTTTCTTTTTTTGATGGACATGGTATAATCGATTTGATTTCAGAATCGTGAGCTCATACAAAAAGTAATAAGACTATCGTTTATGTTTAGGACACTTAAGCTGAAGCAGGGTTCCGTTCTGGTTTTCTCTCTCATCGTGCTTTCCATTCTTCTGTCGGCCGCGGTGGCCATCGCGACGGTTTCCGTCGCGAATCGGCAGTCGACTTTCTCGACTGCCAAGTCGAACCAGTCTTTCCAGGTGGCCGATTCGGGAGCTGAGCTCATATTGCAGCAGATCTACAAGACCGTTCCGACGCATGCAAGTATGAGTGCGCTCGCGGCCGCTCTGGGTGGAGGAGCGACCTGTGCCGGTGGCGCGATTACGAAATCTGGTGTCGCCGGAGGAAACATCAAAGTGTCTTTTTATGATCAGAACGACAACCTGATCGATTGTGCGGATACGGCCTGGCGAAGCAAGGTAGTGGCGATCAAATCGGAAGGAACGGCCGGCGGGACGACGCGATTGGTGGAGACGGCGGTGGCGGCAGGAAGCGATTTCGGATGGGTGAATCTTGTTGGAGGGCCGCATGCTGGAGGGGTGCTACAGAAGAATAACACGTATGATTATTATGTGGCTTGGTTTGATGGTCTGGATCACTCGGCGACAAAAATTTGTCAGGATGCGGGGTACCTTTATGCTGTTGGAGCGTGCAGGGCACAAGGAACAGGAAATATGGCCGCATATTATGTAGGTGGCTCCATCGTGGGAGCAAGAAATGTAACGAGTACTGGCAGTTGGCTCTCCTGCCTTGCGTGGGCGGGAACATCGGAATCATCAGCATATTTCAGTGTTGATGCAAGAAGTGAGATTCTCTGCGCGAAGTAGTAACGGGAGTATTTTGGGAAGAAAAATGGCCATTCGGGGTCATTTTTTTTCGGGGAGAATATTTTGGGTATATACTGAAACGTGTATGGATCGGCGAAAGAAAATATTTTGGGGGGTAGGGATCCTTTTCATAGTTATCGGATCGCTTTTCGGGTGGGCGGTATGGATGAATACTGATCGATCAGAGACACTGGTTTGGGAATCTTCAAAAGGAGAGAACCTTTTAATGAAAGACGATACGCGGATTGAGACACAAGAGGAAATGGGAGTTCCGGAAAAGAATATCTCGGAAAAACCGGATTCCTCTCACCTTGAAAAGGAAGCGGCGCTGATGCGAAGTCCGGAGACAGTTTCGACATCGCTAGCGAAAGAGGAAATGACACAAGGGACTGACTCCCGATCTGATGTGGGATCCCGACCGTCTTGGTTGCGGCGGAAACCGGTGAGTTTTGGTTTCGAGAAAGCGCAGAGAAAATCCCAAGATATCGATACGATCGTGCTCCACTCCTCTTTCAATAATCAGGGCGGCGACCGATATTCGGTCGACAAAGTCATCGGTATCTGGAAAGACTACGGAGTAGCACCGCACTTCCTGATCGATCGGAAAGGGAATGTGTATCAGTTGGTTGATGAGCGTGATATTGCGTATCATGCCGGGGTGTCCGAGATGAAAGACGGACGGAAGAATGTGAACGACTTTTCCTTCGGGGTGGAGATTCTTAATGCGGAGGATGATGAGTATACCGATGCTCAGTACGGGGCGATACGGGACCTTGTCGTGTACCTGAAAGGGACGTATCCTATCAAACGCGTGGTCGGACACGATGACATCGCTCCGGGACGGAAGACTGATCCGTGGAATTTCGATTGGAAACGAATACGTTGATTTTCGATTTCTGATGCCCGATTTCGGAATCCTCTTTCCGAAGGGAGTCAGAAGGATTATACTTTCTTCTCTTGTGGCATCGGGATCCTGAAATCCAAAATCTAATATCCAGAATCATCTTAACGAGTATGGCATATCGACTTGTTTTGACGGCGGAAAAAGAACGATCGGCTTTGGTTCTTTTCGAGGGTGGGGTGGAGCGGGCACGTCGTGATTGGGAAGAATCCCGGGATATGGGACGTCGTGCTTTCGAATCGATCGAAGAGGTATTGAATGAGACAGGTATCGGTCCGGAAGAAGTGGTATCTTTTCAGGTGATTTCGGAATTACCTGATTCATCGACCTCGCGGCGTATTTCGGAAACTGTTGCTTCGGTGTATACTTTTGGGGTGCAGGGTTTAGCTCCCAGAGAAGCTTCGGAAAAGGAAGCGGCATGACAAAAACAAATGGCAATTTTTTTGTGTAAAAGGCTCAAAAAAGCCGGTTTTTCGATTGAATTTGACAACTAAGATAGAAATTGATAGCATTTCCAATATTGTCAAGAAAAGTGGCTGACTTTTTCTGTCTCAAATCGCCCTATTGGTGTCAGGTCTGGATGGCGAGGCCGAGTTGGAATGGTGGTTACAACAAGAGGAGAAGGTAACTCGCAGTTTCCAACAGAATGGAGCGAACACACGCCCTATTCATAATTCAATAGTTTAACCGTAATCTCACCGGTCCTGCTTGTTTTTTTGAGGGAAGTCTCGAAAGGCAAGAAGTACGCTGGTGAGCGCCTTTTTATGTCTCAAAAAGAAGACAGAGCCCTACGGGTAAAAGATTCGATCGGAGCGCAGTCATCGCTCACCAAGCGGAAGTTCTTCAACCACCGGATTACGGTTTCTTTGCCGGATCTGATCGAGGTTCAGAAGGATTCCTATGTCTGGTTCTGGGAGAAGGGATTGAAGGAACTTCTGAATGAGGTGAATCCGATCACCGACTTCACCAACAAGGATCTCGAGCTGACTTTGGATGAGTACTATCTCGACGATCCGAAGTATCCGGCGGCTGTTTCGAAGGCGAAAAATATTTCCTACGAGGCTCCTCTGCGTGCCAAGGCGACGTTGCTCCTGAAGAAGACGGGCGAAGTGAAGGAGCAGGAGATTTATCTCGGCGATTTTCCACTCATGACCGAACGGGGAACCTTCATCATCAATGGGGTCGAACGGGTCGTGGTTTCGCAGCTTATCCGTTCCCCGGGCGTGTTTTTTACGATGGATTTTCAGAAAGGAAAGAAATTGTTCGGAGCGAAAATCATTCCGAATCGCGGTGCCTGGCTCGAAATTGAGACCGATCTTGACGGTGTTCTGTCGGTCAAGATCGATCGGAAGCGCAAATTGCCGGTGACGACTTTGTTTCGGGCTTTCGGTTGCGATGAGAAGCGTCTTCGCCGGGAATTCACCGGGAACGATGAAGAAGGTGTACGGTATATCGACGCTACCCTGCTGAAGGATCAGACTCATACCCAGGGTGAGGCCTATATCGAAGTCTACAAACGTCTTCGTCCGGGTGACCTTGCGACCGAAGACAATGCCAAGCAGATGATCGATGCCATGTTTTTCAACTTCGAACGCTACGATTTCGGTGCGGTCGGACGGTACCGGCTGAATCAGCGTCTGTCGGTGGAGCGTGAGGATGTCGAGGCGAACCGTATCCTGAATATCGAGGATCTTTTCCTGATCGTGAAGGAAGTCATTCGTCTGAACAATGATCCGGATGGTCGTGCCGATGATATCGATCATCTCGGGAATCGTCGTGTGCGGGCGGTCGGTGAATTGATCCAGAACAAATTGCGTGTCGGTATCTATCGCATGGTCCGCAATATCAAGGACCGCATGTCGACCTGCGATATCGAGACCGTCGTGCCGGGTCAGCTCATCAATCCGCGTCCGGTCGCCGCAAGCGTCAAGGAATTCTTCTCGAGCTCCCAGCTTTCGCAGTTTATGGACCAAGTCAATCCGTTGGCCGAACTCGAACACAAGCGCCGTCTTTCGGCCATGGGTCCGGGCGGTTTGACGCGCGAACGTGCCGGATTCGAAGTCCGCGATGTCCATCACAGTCACTACGGGCGTATCTGTCCGGTACAGACTTCGGAAGGTCCGAATATCGGTCTGGTCGGCCACCTGGCTTCATATGCCAAGGTCAATGAATATGGATTTCTCGAAACTCCATACCTGATCGTGAAACGTGAAGTCGACGCGAAACCGGAGGCGTTGGCGCATCGTATTTTGAATGAAACCGTCGAAGGTGTTGCCAAATCCGGAGAGATGCTCGATGCCGACAAGGCGGCCAAGGTCGCCGCGAAGAAGAAGGGAGAGACCGTTTCCGTCCGTCCATTCGTTACTCTGGATATCGAATACCTGAATGCGATCGTCGAAGATCGCAAGACGATCGCTCATGCCGGCGTGAAGCTGGACGAACATCGGAACATCCTCGACACGATGGTGGAGGCTCGTATCAAGGGACATCCGGGTCTGGCCGAAGCGGAAGAAATCGACTTTATCGATGTTTCGGTGAAGCAGTGTATTTCCGTCGCGACCGCGTTGATCCCGTTCTTGGAACACGATGACGCGAACCGCGCCTTGATGGGTTCGAATATGCAGCGTCAGGCGGTATCATGCGTGATGCCACAGGCTCCGATCGTCGGAACCGGTATCGAAGACAAGGCGGCGCGCGATTCGGGACAGGTATTGCTTTCAATCGATGCGGGAGAGGTGATTCAGGTGGATGCGAATGAAATCGTCGTCCGTTCGAAAGCCCCGGTCGGTTCGAAGAAGGAATATCTCGATCGAGAATATATTTTGCAGAATTTCGAGCGGTCGAACTCGTTCACCGCCATGAATCAGGTGCCGCGCGTGACTAAGGGCCAGAAAGTGGGAAAAGGGGAGCTTTTGGCTGATGGTGCTTCGACGGATCATGGCGAGCTCGCACTTGGACAGAATATGCTGGTCGCCTTCGTTCCATGGGAAGGATTCAACTATGAAGATGCCATCATCGTTTCGGAGCGGGTCGTGCAGGCGGATCGGTGGAGTTCCATCCATATCGAGGATTTCTCGATCGACGTGCGCGATACGAAGCTCGGTCCTGAGGTGGTGACCCGGGATATCCCGAATATCGGTGAGGATCGCCTGAAGAATCTCGATGAGACGGGTATCATCCGCGTGGGAGCGGAAATCTCGTCCGGAGATATTTTGATCGGAAAGATCACTCCGAAGGGAGAAGGCGATCTGACAGCTGAAGAGCGGTTGCTTCGCGTCATCTTCGGAGAGAAGTCGCGCGACGTGAAGGATACTTCGCTCTATCTTCCTCATGGAGAGCGCGGGAAAGTCGTCGATATCAAGATCTTTTCCCGCGAACGGGGTGATAAACTGCCGATGGGCGTCTTCCAGCAGATTCAGGTCTCGATCGCTCAGATGAGAAAGATTTCCGTCGGTGATAAATTGGCCGGACGGCACGGAAACAAAGGTGTCATTTCGCATATTTCGCAGGTGGAGGATATGCCGCATCTTCCGGATGGAACGCCGGTAGATATTATCCTGAACCCGCTCGGTGTCGCTTCCCGTATGAACATCGGGCAGATTTTGGAAACCCATCTCGGATGGGCAGCCAGTCGGCTCGGGTATACGGTCGCGAGTGCGGCTCTCGACGGGGTGTCCGAAGAGGATATCAAGTCCGAACTGCGGGCGGCCGGTTTGCCGGAAAACGGGAAGATACGCTTGGTGAACGGAAAGACCGGTGAGTTGTTCGACAATGAGTCGACTGTCGGTGTCATGTATATCATGAAACTCAATCATTTGGTCGAGGATAAGCTGCACATGCGTTCCATCGGTCCTTACTCGCTTATCACGCAGCAGCCGCTCGGTGGAAAAGCACAGTTCGGAGGACAGCGTTTCGGAGAAATGGAAGTGTGGGCGCTTGAAGGATATGGCGCCGCGCATACTCTGCAGGAAATGCTGACTATCAAGTCCGATGATGTTCTGGGTCGGTCGAAAGCCTATGAGTCTATCATCAAGGGCGAACCGATCAAGAGCCCGAATATCCCGGCTTCATTCCACGTGCTCGTCAACGAACTCAAGGGCCTCTGTTTGAATGTCGAACTCAAGGGAGCCAAGATCGAAGCTTCTCCGGACGATGAACAGGCCGTCGAGAGAGTCTAATCTGCACTAAACGAGAACGAAACCCTATGTCAACTGAAAATATCACAAAGGTGAGCGATTTCGACAGCGTGCGATTGACGCTCGCGAGTCCGGAACAGATCATGGAGTGGTCGACCGGCGAAGTGACCAAGCCGGAAACGATCAATTATCGCACTCAGCGTTATGAACCGGACGGATTGTTCTGCGAGAAGATATTCGGTCCTTCAAAGGATTGGGAATGCTATTGCGGAAAGTATAAGCGGATCCGATACAATGGCATCGTCTGCGACAAGTGCGGTGTCGAGGTGACACGCGCCATCGTGCGTCGTGAACGCATGGGCCATATCAAGTTGGCCTGTCCGGTATCCCATATCTGGTTTCTTCGTGGCGTGCCGTCGAAAGTCGGATTGGTCCTCGGTATTTCCCCGCAGGAACTGGAGCGAGTCATCTACTTCTCGTCCTATATCATCATGGATGTGAACGAGGATCTGAAAATCCACGCATTGGAGCAGCTTGATCGTGAGTATAAGACCAAACAGCGCGAGGTGAAGGCTGAGAATCGTGGCGACAAAGGAACGGAGTCCGCGTTGGACGATCTCAAGGACCAGTATCGCAGCGCGAAGGATGATATCAAGAACGTCCGTCCGAATCAGATCCTTTCCGAAGTCGAGTATTTCAATCTTTCAAGCCGGTTCGGACAGATTTTCACGGCCGGCATCGGTACGGAAGCGATACGGAAGATTCTCGAGCGGATCGATATCCCGTCCGAAATCGAGAGATTGAAAGCGGAGCTGGATGCCGGTGAGGCGATCGATTCGAAGAAGACGTTGCAGCGATTGAAAGTCTATCAGGGATTCGAGAAGGCCGGTCTGAAATTCGAATGGATGCTTCCGACCGTGATTCCGGTCATTCCTCCGGATCTGCGGCCGATGGTGGCTTTGGATGGAGGCCGTTTCGCGACATCCGATTTGAACGATCTCTATCGCCGCATCATCAACCGGAACAACCGTCTGAAGAAACTGATGGCTATCGGTGCGCCGGAAGTCATCACACGCAATGAGAAGCGCATGCTTCAGGAGGTCGTGGATGCCCTTTTCGACAACAGCGCCCGTCGTGGACAGGCTTCGACGGCGGCTTCAACCGGACAGCGTCGAGCGCTTCGCTCCCTTGCCGATGCCCTGAAGGGCAAGCAGGGTCGTTTCCGTCAGAATCTTCTCGGAAAACGTGTGGACTATTCGGGACGGTCGGTCATCGTGGTCGGTCCGAAACTCAAGTTGCACCAGTGTGGTCTGCCGAAAAAGATGGCTCTTGAATTGTTCAAGCCGTTCATTATCCAGAAGTTGATCGAAAAGGAATTCGCGCACAATGTCCGGACGGCTGGACGGATGGTGGATGCCGAAGCTGAGGAGGCCTATGAGATTCTGGATGAGATCATCGAGAAGCACTATGTGCTTCTGAACCGCGCGCCGACATTGCACCGTCTTTCGATCCAGGCTTTTCAGCCGGTACTGATTGAGGGAAAGGCTATCCGTCTCCATCCGATGGTGTGTTCGGCATTCAACGCGGACTTCGACGGTGATCAGATGGCGGTACACGTGCCGCTGACTGATCAGGCGCGTGAGGAAAGCGCCAATACGATGCTGTCTTCGAAGAATCTCCTGAAACCGGCTTCCGGAGAACCGATCGTGTCCGCGACTTTGGATATGGTACTTGGTGCCTATTACCTCACGCATATGAAGAGCGGGGTAAAGGGAGAAGGAAAGATGTTTAGCACGATGGATGAAGCCATCTTCGCCTATCAGAGCGGCATCATCGACGTGAATGCTTCCATCAAACTTCTGTTCCGCGGTGAGGTGATCGAAACGTCGGTCGGACGCGTTCTTTTGAATGACATTCTTCCGGAAGAGGTACGTTTCGTGAATTACGAGATGACGAAGAAGGATCTCAAGGTATTGATGTCCCGCATTCTGTCCGAGTTGGGACAGGAAGAGACGGCGAAATTGGCTGATCGGCTCAAGGATCTCACCTTCCGTTCGGTGACGAAGTCGGGAATCAGCTGGGGTATGGATGACCTCAAGGTTCCGGCGGAGAAGGGAGCGATCATCGCTTCAGCCGAAGAGCGTATCAAGGAAGTGAAGGAGCAGTACAATATGGGTCTTTTGACGAATGAGGAGCGTCGCAATCAGACGATTGAGACATGGAACGAAGCCAAGAATGAGATCACGGACGCAGTCCGCAAGTCGCTCGATAAGGAAGGTCCGGTCTATTCGATGGTCTATTCGAAGGCTCGCGGATCCGAATCGGTCGTCGTGCAGATGACCGGTATGAAGGGTCTGATGGCCGGTGCGACCGGTGAGACGATCGAATTGCCGGTGAAGAGCTCATTCAAAGAGGGATTCAATGTTCTCGAATACTTCATTTCGACGCATGGTGCCCGTAAGGGTATGGCGGATACCGCTCTCCGTACCGCTACCGCCGGATACCTGACTCGCCGTCTGGTCGATGTGGCCCAGGACGTCATTGTTCGGACCGAGGATTGTAAGGATACCGAAGGAGTCTATCTCTATCGGGAAGATTCCGACAAGACGGGTATTTCGTATGCGAGCCGAGTCGAGGGACGCGTGGCTATCGAGGCGGTCAAGCATCCGGAAACCAAGGAAGTCCTGGTGAAAAAAGGAATCCTGATCGGTAAGGAAGCGGCGAAAATCATCGAAAATGAAAAGTCTATCGATCGGGTGAAAATACGATCCCTGGTGACCTGTAAGGCTCGTCGTGGTGTCTGCCGTGTCTGTTACGGTATCGATCTCGGACGGAGTGCCTTGGTCGAGCTTGGTGCTTCGGTCGGAGTCGTCGCGGCGCAGGCTATCGGCGAACCGGGTACTCAGCTCACGATGCGTACCTTCCATGTCGGTGGTGTCGCGGGTTCGGATATCACGCAGGGTCTCCCTCGCGTCGAGGAAATCTTCGAGGCGCGTGTGCCGAAGACGGAAGCCGTCCTGGCCGATGTCGACGGGCAGGTGCAGTCGATCAACAAGGACGGAGGCAAGACGACCAAGATTCTCGTATACGGGAATGATAAGGAAACTCATGAGTACTCCGTCCCTTCGAATATCACTCTCAAGGTGAAGGAAGGAGATCTCATCGCGGTCGGATCGGTACTGTGCGACGGACATATCGATCTACGCAAACTCTACGAGGTCATGGGTCGCGAAGCGGTGCATCGCTATATCATCCGTGAGATCGAAGAGATCTATGCCAGTCAGGGTGAGGGCATCAATGACAAACATATCGAAGTTATCATCCGTCAGATGATGTCGCGTCTGCGTATCGTCGATCCGGGTGATTCCATGCTTCTTCCGGGCGACGTCGTCGAGCGTGATCAGTTCGAAGAAGCGAACGATGAGATGCGCGAGAAGGCGGGCAAGGAAGCGACCGCTGAATCTTTGGTCTTGGGTATTACCAAGGTGGCGCTTTCGACGGAATCCTTCCTCTCGGCCGCCTCTTTCATGGAAACGGCTCGCGTCCTCATCAACGCGGCAGTACAGGGGAAGGAAGACCGTTTGCGTGGTCTCAAAGAAAACGTCATCATCGGACGTCTTATCCCAGCGGGTACGGGTTATCGGAGCTCGGACACGCAGGTCTAGGGACTCTTGGCTATCTGAATATCTCCCGCGAAACGAATGCACCCCGCTTCTCATCAGAGGCGGGGTGTCGGTGTTTTGGGGATGAAAAAGCGGACCCTTGCTTGAAGGGTCCGCTGCGCAAGAGAGGGCTCAGTGAGTATCGGTGGAGCCGCTGATGCTGTAGAAGGCTTCTTGGAGGTCCTGATAGCTCTGCCTCTGTTCCTCCAGTACGGGATCGATGATATTGAGAATCGCGCATCTGGTGTATTCGACCTTATCGTTTTCTGCGGAGAGGCCATTATCAATGGCAATTGTGGTCCGTAACAAGAAATCGCGGTGTATTTCGAAGTTCCTCCTCATTTGGAGTGCGATGTTTTCTTCTATTGCGATACCCCGCCGAACTTCTTCGAGGAGATCCCTGGCACGACCGAGGGTATATTTGGCGTCCTCCCAGATCGGTTGGACGATGCTTCGGACCAGCTCTCTCTTCTTGTCGGAGAGTCTTTGTCCTCCATCGAAACGCATCCGATGTTCTCGTTTCCAGTCACGAATTTCCGGAGGATAGCGTTCTTTTCGATGAGGCCAATCCCAGTCGCAAGGAGCTCTTTCGAATTCCTCGTTAAAGTAGGCCGTATTCAGGTCATGGTGTTGATTACGTTCCTCTCTATTGTAAATAAGGAGAGCGCGGCGATATTCCCGCAGAAGCGTCGTCTCCATCTCGAAAGCGTGAGCCTCCGTTTCGGCATCGGCCCAGGGGTGATACTGTATGTAGGACAAGATGTCCATGTCGGTGATCAGCGGTGCCTGGGGGGTGACGCGGGATTTGTGAGCTTTTTTTGACATGCATCTCTCCTGGTTTGGAAAAAAGGCTTTTATGAAAGCCGAAACTCGAGAATATTTTTAAGGCACAGAAATTTATTATACTCTTTTTCTTATAAAAAGTCAAGAGTATTCAGGAGAACGGAGGGAGTGAGATGATTCTATCGTCTTGAGAGATCGGGTGCCGAGTGTTTTTCTTTCGATCGGGATGGGCTATACTGGATACTGTATGGGGAAAAAGAAAACAGCCGACAAAGAACCGGAAGCGGCCGAAGACGGTTTCCGTTTTTCCGATATCCTGCACAGTGATGCCAAACGCAGCATTGCGGCGGTTTTTCTGTTCGC
Organism: Candidatus Moraniibacteriota bacterium; assembly: GCA_041908545.1. GTDB lineage: Bacteria > Patescibacteriota > Minisyncoccia > Moranbacterales > UBA1568 > JAGOSP01. Next base: position 2,571 of record JAYRFE010000071.1, on the reverse strand, counting down.
CTTTTCCATTATCCTCATTCTTGGATATGTGGATGCCGCCGGCAAACTTGGGGAGCTGCTCGATTACGGTATGGGCATATTGTTCGGATACGGCAAATGGCCCTTTCCTTTGATACTCATCATGGCCGGTATCATGTTTCTGACCCGTCGTCAGACGACACTTGCGGATGCGGTCAAATATTTCGGATTGTTCATAGCCTTTCTTTCTTTGCTCGGTTTTATCCATCTTCTGTCGGGGGGGACCGAGACTGACTTGCTCGGTTTGGCGAAGGTTGGTCAGGGAGGCGGCTTCATCGGGTATGGTTTCGCTTCGCTGCTTCTCGGATTGACAAGTCGTCTGGCTGGAGGAGTGATTCTTCTCATGCTTTTCCTGATCGGCGTCATCACTGCTTTCAATGTTTCCCTGATGAATTGGTTCGATCTGCTCCGTTCCCGTTTCGTGTCGTCAAAGGAGGAAGGAGGAGAAGAGGATGCCGAGAACGCCCTTGAGGAACCGGTTCGTCTGCCGGCCTTGACCAGGATAGAGAACGATACGCTTGATCCGGATCAGCATGAATCGGAAGTATCTTCAGAGGAAGTGCCGATTGAAGATGGTCTCGAAGGGAGAATGTCTTTTTCCGGAGAATCATTGATCGATGGAAACATCGAAAGTCTCCGGTTCCATGACGATAATGATCGGTCATCGTCGAGCGCTCCGGGATCGGATCGGCAAGAAATCGGAACAGAGACGAGTGATACTGATATGGTTTTCGATCATGATGCCGAGGATATCGTTTTGACGGAGGCGCCGGCCAAGCGTCGCCGTCGGCGACCGCGGGCGAATTGGGTGAAGCCGTCGACCGAGCTTCTGGAATCGAAATCCGGAGAAGCGGTGGGCGGAGATACCGATCGCGCCAAGCATGTCATCATGAGTACGCTTAAACATTTCGGTATCGAGGTGGAGCCGGGAGAGATCACGGTCGGACCGACGGTGACGCGGTATACGTTTCGTCCGGGAGCTGGTGTGAAATTGTCACGTATCACCGGGCTTTCGAATAATCTCGCGTTGGCATTGGCGGCGGAATCGGTCCGTATCGAGGCGCCGATTCCGGGACAGTCCTATATCGGCATCGAGATTCCAAACAAATCGAAGGCGATGGTGCGTATGCGGGAAGTCATCGAGAACCGGGAATTCCGCGATGCGAGGCTGCCATTGCTTCTCGGTATCGGGCAGGATGTGACCGGTAAGAGCGTCTTCGCGGATCTCGGGGAAATGCCGCATCTTCTGATCGCCGGTCGGACCAAGTCCGGTAAGAGCGTGTGTGTGAATGCTATTCTGACTTCGCTTCTGTACAAGAATTCCCCGGACGATGTGAAACTGATTTTAGTCGATCCGAAGCGGGTGGAGCTTTCGATGTATAAGGGTATTCCCCATTTGAAAACGGATGTCGTCGTGGACGGGAAAAAGGTCGTGAACGCGCTTCAGTGGGCGATCAGCGAAATGGAGCGTCGCTATAAACTGCTTGAGGCGGTGCATGTGCGCGATCTTCCGGCGTATCATGAACTGTGTCGTGACGGGTATCAGAAGGTGGAGATCGACGAGCGGACCGGATCGGCTCGCGAAGTCGATTTGGAACCGTTACCTTTCATCGTCATCGTCATCGATGAATTGGCGGAAATCATGGTGGCTTACGGCAAGGAAGTGGAACCGAAAATCGTCCGTCTGGCGCAGATGTCCCGAGCGGTCGGAATCCATCTTATCCTGGCGACGCAACGGCCGAGTGTCGAGGTGATCACCGGATTGATCAAGACGAATCTCCCGACCAGGATCGCTTTCCAGGTCTCTTCTCAGGTGGATTCCCGGACCATACTCGATACGGGCGGGGCGGAGAAATTGCTCGGGAACGGAGATATGCTCTATGTGGCTCCGAGTGGTGAGACGCAGCGTTTGCAGGGAGTTTATGTTTCGACCGATGAGGTGCGGCGCGTGACGAATCACTGGCGGAAGGAAAAGGAGGCCTGGGGTGATGAGGATAGTCTCGAAGATGATATCACGGCTGGTTCGGGGGCGGGAAATGGAATGAGTTCGGGGAGTGAGGGCGAAAAGGATGAGCTGTTCGACCAGGCAAAGGATCTTTTCATCCGATCGCAGAAGGCCTCGACGACATCATTGCAGACCGCTTTCGGAATCGGATATCCTCGTGCTGCCCGGTTGATGCACATCCTGGAAGAAGAGGGTGTCGTGGGGACGGTGGACGGGAAGAAACAGGTGCTTATCGGTCGGGATATGGTGGCTGATCCGGGTATGACCGAGGTTCCTCAGTATGGGGACGATGCATTGCGCGATCAGGCGGAGCGGGACAAATGGCAGGTCTGATGCTGACTGAGAGAAGAAAGGACGACGTATATTTCCCGATGTATTCCATGATAATAGCGACCACCTTCGTTTTTCGGCACGGGGTGAAACAGGGGAATACCGACGCTCTTCAGTTGTCATATCCGGAACTTTAAGTATCTCTCTCAAATCTCCCGTTTTCACCGACAAGCGTTTGTTTCTTACTTATTCATGTGGTGAGATTTGAGAGAGATACT